>CAYGNA010000223.1:0-6869 GCA_964351065.1 uncultured Pseudomonadales bacterium | reverse complement strand
AATCTCCACAAATTGAGCAAACTGGTCTTCGACCTTGGGTCTCGGCTGAAATAATTACCAGCGGTCTCCAAAAATTGTGTCGCGCATTCCGGGTCGGCTGCCTTCTCAGATTCGGGCCTACAGGGGATCAGGTAGTCGCGGTGATATTCATCGACCACCTTGTCAGCAATGGCAGCGGCCGCCTGCTGAATCTGGGAGATTTGATCAGAAGTTACGCCCGCAAACGCCGCGCCGGATGCCAGCAGACCTTCGGTACGCGTCATGGGTGGGATAGGTGGAATAATGCTGTTACTGATGTCCTCCCCAAACACCTGCGCGTTGGTGTTGGCGTACTGTTCAGCCGTGAGCAGGCGATTACGCAGCGGTTCGGCGGCAGCTTCCGGTTCTGTCGGTTGCTGCACATCCGTGCAGGCTGACAGCAAAAACACTGCCACTGTTGCACGCAGCCAACCAGAAATTTTGTGCTGGATCAAAACCGAATCACCTCAAATCAAACCTGCGATCTGCATGCCACGAAAGAGTATATCCTGCCTGTGATTGTGGGGCTATTTACCACGGGCCTGCTTTGCTCCATGTGCCGTCGCTCACCGCTGCCGCGCGACCTGTGCGGGCGTCACAATACCCGCCGCGTTGTCCCAGGAAAAGCGAATGTAGGTCGCGACAGCAGCAACTTCTTCATCATCCAGCAAATACTGGTATTCCTCCATCGGGTGTCGCCACTGCCTGGGGAGATCTGAATCCGGTAGTGTTGGGCTGTACAGAATGACGTTAATCATCGACGCCGGATTGTTGTCCTGGACCACCAGGCTGCCCTGGTTGAGGCGCGGCCCCATCTCGGGATCACCCTTGCCGGTAGGCAGGTGACAGGTGCCACAGTGCAAATTGTAGACGGTACGGCCGCGACCCATGATCTGCGCATCAGGACTTTTGCCGGGGTGGCTTTCGACAGCGGGCAAATCCTTCAGGTACTGGCTCATGGCCGCAATGTCCAACTCTGTCAGGTGACTGGTGCTGTGCATAATGACCTCATTCATCGGGCCAAATGTCTCAAGGAAGCTGTTGCGGCCGGTATGCAGGTAATCGCTGAGTTCCTGCGCTGACCAGAGCCCGAGTCCCCTCACCGATGATGAAAGATTAGGCGTGGACCAGGGACGGTAAACGCCCGGAATGACCTGATCGAGATACTCTCCGCCACGCCCGAAAAGCGAATCCTGCTCTGCGCCGAGCCAGTTACGGGGCGTGTGGCAGGCGCCGCAGTGTGCCAGTGCCTGCACCAGGTAAGCACCGCGATTCCACGTGTCATTTCCCTCCTGCTGGTCCGTCATCTGTCCGGGAGAGAAGAACAGTGCCTTCCAAAAAGCCATCAGCCAGCGAAGGTTGAACGGGAACGACAACGCGTTGTCCGGTGCGGTCTGACGGATGGGTGCAAGACTTATGAAATAGGCATACAGCGATGCTGCATCTTCATCTGTCATGCGCGTAAACGCAGTATAGGGGAATGCCGGGTAAAGGTGTTCACCGTCTGGTCGCACGCCATGTCGCAGTGAATTGATAAAGTCCCGCTGACTCCAGCGCCCAATGCCCGTCTCAGGGTCCGGCGTGATATTGGTACTGTAGATTTTGCCAAAGGGCGTCATAAACGCGACACCGCCCGCCATGAATTCACCGTCAGACGAGGTGTGGCAACTCACGCAGTTACCTGCGGTTGCCACGTACTGCCCCCGCGCTATTAATGCGGCGGCAGTGACACCTGGTACGGCAATTGGCCCCGTGTCATTGGGTATCCAGTTTACGTAAACCACCCATGCAATAAACACGGCGACGGCAATAGCCGCCACGAACAAGGGGATGCGCAGGGAAGTCAACAAAAATAGCTCAAGGCAAGGGCAATCTGGCAGGGCGCGTTCAGTAGCTGATGACTCGTAGATTTCACCGCAAAATTAAGCGGGAACCCGGTGCCACTGTCAATAGCTCCCATGTTTGCGCTAGCATCAGTCTTGATTTGTCGATCAGGAAAGTAACGTGAGTTTACGATGTATCCGAGTACGCATGGGCCAGTTGCTGACTGGCGTGACGGCGTTGCTGCTGATAGTGGGTTGTGCCGGAGTATCACCACCCGCCACAGCGGCTAACGAGCAGGCGCTGGCAGACAAACTGGCCATGGCGCGGCCCATTGCTGCCGTGTCGTCTTACTGGCTAGAAGAATTGACGTGGCTGGAGGTGCGAGACGCGATCGCCGCCGGTACCACCACCGTGATTATTCCCACCGGTGGTATAGAGGAAAACGGTCCATTTCTGAGCACGGGCAAACATAACCTTATCCTTGAGGCCACCTGCCCGGTCATTGCAGAAAAGCTTGGCAATGCGCTCTGCGCACCCATCGTCAAGTTTGTACCTGAAGGTGACATTGATCCGCCCACCGGCGGGATGCGCTTTCCCGGGACAATCAGCCTGACTGCAGCAACCTACGAAGCCCTGCTCACAGACATTGCGGCCAGCCTGCGCCAGGCTGGCTTCCAGGACATAGTGATGATTGGTGATAGCGGCGGTAACCAGCGTGGTATGGCGAAGGTGGCAGAGACGCTATCTGCGAATTGGCAGGGCAACACCACACGGATCCACTTCATCAAAGACTATTACGATCCAGGCTGGGAAGCGACCGAGCAGTTCACACAGCGGGAACTGGGCGTCGCCGAGACCCGGCACGACGGGCATCATGACGATATCTGGGTGACCGCGATGATGATGGTCACTGATCCGCAGCAGGTGCGATTCCAGCAACGCCTGGATGCTGACCTCGCCTCGATCAATGGCATCTCAATCACACCACTGGCCGACACGGTTAAACTGGGCAGACAGATGATCAATTTTCGCGCGGACTTGACGGCAAAGGCAATCCGCCAGGCACTGTCAGCAGAGTAGAAACTAAAAGACCAGGAAATGCGCCATCAAAACTATCACAGGCAAAGTGATGACTGAGCGCGCCAGGAAAATCAGGAACAGTTGCCACAGGTTGAGCGGGATGGGGCTTTTCAAAATGAAGACGCCAACCTCTGACAGGTAGACCAGTTGAACGATCGACACGGAGATCACGATAAATCGCGCCAACTCACTGTCGACACCTGCGACTACCACTGCCGGCAGGAACATGTCGACAAAGCCCACCATCAGCGCCGGGGCTACTGCCGCTGACTCAGGCACCTGCAGCAATTCCAATACCGGCACCCAGGGCAGTGACAGCCAGTAAAAAAGAGGTGTGTATTCCGCAATGACGATACCCACGGTGGCGATCAACATGACTGGTGGTACCAGCCCAAACCAGATATCCGCTACATTGCCTATGCCCGCTCTCGCCCAGCTTTGTATATCAGGCGCCTTTGAGGCTCTGGCCAGGGCCGCTTGATAGCTGCGCTTCCAACCAGTGGTTGTTGCTTGCGTAGCGTCAGGTTGCGCATCACCCGTTTTGTAGCTGTCGGGGATCCCCCTGAGCGGCGGCAGTCTCGGTACAATCACCGCAGCGATAATCCCGGCCGCCAGCACACACAGATAGAACTGCACAAACAGGTGTTCCAGTTTGGCAAACTGCGCCACAATCAGGCAGAAGGGTATCGACACAATCGAGAAGTTGGTTGATATCACGGCGGCCTCACGCGCGCTGTAGTAACCACGCTCGTACTGCTGTGACGTCAGCATGACGCCCACGACCGCCGCAGACATCCAGGACGCCAGGCAATCAACACTGGCACGTCCGGGCAAGCCAAACAGCACACGAAACGGACGTTGCAGAAGCCCCCCAAAAAACTCCATCAGGCCATAATCGGTCAACAGGGGAATAATGAAACCGGCAAGCAGGAAGATACAAACGATGGGCACAGCCAGGGTATAAAGCACAACCGCTCCTGTACGCTCACCCACCAGCCATTCGGGCCCTACGCCAAAGAAAATGCAGAAAGCCACCAGCGCACCCAATATCCGTACACAGAGCCAGGGCACAGAAACATAGAAACACCGCGACAGGATTGCCGAGGATTTAAAGAGCTGAGGCTTAACATATGCCAGCACACTACCCACCACGGACCTAGAGCCCAGCAGCAGCACAAAACCAGGCAGATAGTCTGCCGCGAGACCACGCAGACCGTTCGAAAGCACACCCATCGGGATCGTCCAGACGCCATCGAACTTCACCGGCGTCAGGCAAAACACCACACCAATAAGGGACGGCAGCGCGAACTTCAACAGGGCAGGAAGCGGGCGACCAGACGAGGGGGATTCTGCAGACAGATTAAGTTCAGGCAACGTCTATAGAGATGAAGACGAATCCCTGCTCCTGATTAAGAAGCGTTGGACGATACCACGGTTATCCAGACTTCGCCTATAGTCAGGATAGGGTCGTGAGAATCAAAGTGTAGAGATGTACAATGCGCCCGGGGTGAGATCTTATGTGCTTGCCATAGGCCACTGACGGCCAGGAAACTTCACGTGTTATGAAAAAGATCGTCATTGATGCGGCTTTACTCATCAGCCTGCTCTGCTGCGTTCTCCATTCTGCCGTGGCGGATGAAGGGGACTATCAACTCGGCCGAGGACTCAAGCTTGGTGATTCACTCACCGTGGGCGGCTACTTTTCAACCGAACTTGTCGACGGCGATCGGGAGCACGCGTTCACGGTCGACGACGTTGCTGTGTTGTTTTACGGTACCGTTGCGGAGGATTTGTCTTACTTCGTAGAGCTTGAATCCGTCAATTTTTTCAGCAAGGACTTTCAGACCGGATCATCAGAATCCAATCTGCCACCTGCTGTAGAACGGTTGTATCTCGACTACAAGTTCTCTGACTCGCTGGCCGTGCGCGCAGGCAAACAGATCACACCGATCGGTTACTGGAACCTGCAACCCATTAACGTCCTGCGGGAAACCACATCCAACCCGGTATACAGCCGGGTCACCTTCCCCAAGTTTCTCACCGGTCTCGATTTTTACGGCTATACCCCCTTCGATGAAAACCTGACCTACCACGTCTATTTACAAGTGACTGAAGACCTCGATGACCAGTACATCAATATCAACATCGAACGTCACTACGGCGCTTCCCTTGAAAAGCAGGTGGGTGACACCTTCCAGTTCGGCGGCAGCCTGGGGAAATATCGGGATATCAATCAGACAACCACTCGCTACTATCAGGCAAACGCCAAGTGGAGCGCCTGGCCCGTCACAGTACAGGCGGAAGGCATCGTCAACGATCGTGATCTGCCCTTTGCGCCCGAAGAGAGTGCCCGGGCAGCATACGTGCAGGGGGAATATGCATTCAATGTTCGCCACGCAATCATCGCACGGGCCGAATACGTGGATGATGATGCCGCTGCCGTCAGCAGGATTGGTGTTCTCGGTTATAGCTACCGACCGTTGTTTCCCGTCTCGCTCAAGGTGGAGTACCAGTGGCATGCGGACTCCAGAGACAACAAAGTGCTCGCCTCCTTTTCTGTGCTCTTCTGATGATCCGCGCCTGCCTGCTAGTCCTCATCCTTTGCCAATGCCAGGCGGTTCTGGCAGCGGACTATGCTGTTGTGGTCTCCCGGCAATCACCTCTCGCTGAACTTGATGCGGGAAAATTGAAGGATGTATTTCTCAAGAAACGAAATTTTGGTGGCGGCACGAGACTCATCCCCGTCAACCTGTTGGGGGAGGATCCGGTACGGATGCAGTTTGAAGCTGCGGTACTCCACATGGAGAGAGACGAAATCAACCGCTACTGGATCAGCAGCCATTTCCAGGGCGTCACCCCCCCAGCAACACAGGCGTCTCTTATATCCATCAAGCGATTCGTGGAGAAGGTTGAGGGTGCTATTGGATACCTGCCCCTTGAGATGGTGGGTGCTGACCTGAAGGTTATTCATGAGTTTTAGGGTAAAGACGATACTGCTGCTGGTGATCCTGTCGCTGGTACCTTATGTCGTCACCATGGTCATCCTGGGCAATGCCAACCGAAATGACTTCGAAAGCCGGGTCCGCAGCAACATGGAATACCAGCTTGGTATCACTGCCGACCGGCTGGACCAGAGCCTCTCGGGTATCCACAAGGACATGCACTTCATTGCGTCACTCGACACAATGAACGACGTGCTGACGGGGGATCTGGATCTTAGCATCACCAGCCTGTTGATCCTGAAAAAGGAGGACCTGCAGCTGCAGGGAAATTTTGACGTGGTGGATACTGCTGGCGTGATAGTTGCCTCCAGCGATATCACACGAGTAGGGGCTCCCGCCACGACGGATGACGTGCTAATGCAAGTGCCGCTGAATTCAACGTTTAGCGATGCGGTTATTGGCAATCTGGCTTTGCACTACGAGTTCGAAAATCTCGCCCGATTCTTTGCCAATGACGATCACCTGCGCTACTCGCTGCTGGTCAACGGCGAAGAGGTTCTGGATCAGATTCACCTGACAGATTCGATCAGCATAGAGCGTGCATTGGTCGAGCGGCCAGAGATGGCTGTTCGGCTTGAGCAGGACAGGTCCTTTGCGTATTCCCTGCTGGACAATCTCGAACGGGGTTTTTACCTGACGCTCGCGATCGGAATGGTGCTCATCGGGACGATTGCGTTCATTGTCGCAAACTATATTGTTCAACCCATACTGTTGCTCTCATCGACGGCACGTTCTGTGACTCGCACAGAGGACTACAGCCAGCGAGTGGCTGTCGCGCGGTCGGATGAGATTGGTCAATTGGCAGGTGCATTCAACCTGATGATTGAGGGTATGCAAGGGCTCATCGCCCGGCTCAAGGAAGAGAACGAGAACAAACTGCGCCTGGTGGAAGAAAAAAACCGGGCCGAAATGTTGCAAACACTTTCAACCAAACTGTCAAAGTAC
>CAYGNA010000222.1:0-6870 GCA_964351065.1 uncultured Pseudomonadales bacterium | reverse complement strand
AACGCTGCTATCCTGAATTTTCTCAAATCGCTGGACTGACACCGCGCGTCATGCAATGACGCCAGACAATTTGACATGACGCTTTGCGACACCGCCAGGTGTTGCTATGTTATTGATTAAATTGCGTATTTTTGGTTGGCACGAATACTGCAAACCCTGATGTATATTTCGAATTCAGCAGGAAAAATCGTGAACACCAACGTGATACACCGCAGCAGCCTTGCTCTTTTACTGGCGACCGCTGCGCTCGCCTCGTCACCGGTCATGGCATCGCCGATTCTCCCGGTATTCCAGGATCCGGGCTGGACGCAATTTCAGGTGTCAGACAACCCGGGACATCCCGAAGACTATGTGGGTAGCGGCGGATACGCTGCGCCCGGCTGGGGCGGCCAGGCATTCGATGCCGAGTACCTGTTCTATCAAATGAACGGCACAATGCTGAGCATCGGTCTGCAAACAGGTTTTGATATCTTTGACGGCAGGCAGAAAAGCAGTGGCAAGTGGTACTACACAGGCGATATTGCGCTCTCGTTTGACAATGACGTAACCCCGGGCGATGGCACCAGTTACGAGTACGGCATCGACTTCGGTCTGCGCACCCGCGACTATGACAACGACTATGTTGGTGGAACGACCGGTTACATTTCAACGGCCTCAAACGATAGAGGTGTGAACGCTGCCGGATTGTATTCGGTCAACACCTGGAACAATGATGTTGTCAGGCCCGGGCATCCATCAAACTACGATTATACTGCCTCAAATCCCTTTGCCATCGAAGCCGGCACGCTGATTGATGCTGGATTCAGCCAGTCGTTTGCCAACAAAGGCAGCGGTGACGAGAGCTACTACCGCATCGTGACCTTCGACATGGCAATGCTCGACACCACCATCAGTGGCATAGACGTACACTGGACCATGTCGTGTGGCAACGACGCGATCAACGGCCATATTGCATCTGTATCTGTTCCCGCACCTTCTACCTATCTGGTATTCGGACTCGGTTTGATTGGTTTATTATCACTCGCTATCAGACGCGGCTGAGCCCGGCGCCCGATGGGTTACCGATCAGTAACCGTGTCAGCCATCAACCGGTGGACAATCGAAATCACCTCATCGGCCGCACCAACGGTGAGTTCCACAAGATCTTCCCGGGCGCCACTCTCCGACCAGCGTCTGACCGCGTCGTAGTTGCCACCCCAGCACATGTGTGCAATCAGCGCTGGTAACCGGTCAGTCGTCAAATCCATATCCAGATCCTGAGCGATTCCACGCGACAGAACCCTGACGTAGTCGCGAGCAAGCTCAGCCGCCACCCCCATCAGCTTCGGGTCCGTGTCATTCAGCAGCACGGACTGAAAAAAGGACATCCCACCGTCACGCTCAATCTCTGCCTTCGACGAGCGCCGTACCCACTCTCGCCAGAACGTCAGGGTGTCTGTAGTTCTGTCGGCCAGCGACTCGTGAAAGGTTTCTTTGTGGAGCGCGGCCGCCAGTGCCTGTTTCGTGGGAAAGTGCTTGTAGAGTGTCTGCAGATGCAGACCAGTCTTCTCGGCGACCTCGGCCATGGTCGTATCCGTAAATCCCTGGTGATCAAACAGTTCCCGTGCTGCCTGAACAAAAGATGCGCGGCTTGCACGCCGGCGTTTTTCCCGCAGGCCAATGGTTGAAGGGTCACTTTTCCTGATTTTCATAAATTCCCGAACTGTAAATGGTTGACATTCTCAACAGGTAACACGTATAAAAGTATACGTTATATACTGAAACTCACCAGTTTCACCAAAAGGCCTGACAACACCCTGAATTGAGCCGAGATTCTCTCCTCGACCCGTCGCTACCAGAAACGGACATCAATTCGGGTGCCAGGGCCACTTTCACCGAGGAGGGAGACCATGCAAATCAGGCACCATTATAAGGGGCTGCTGGGCGCTATTGGCGCCAGTTTTGTTTTTATCTGGCCGCTGAGTGTCAATGCGGCAGACCGCGGGTCCATTGAGGAAGTTGTCGTTACGGCCACCCACAGGGAAACCAACCTGATGGACACCGCCCAGTCCATCAGTGCCGTCAGCTCAGAGATGATTGATGCGCTGGGCGCAACCGACATGCAGGGCCTCTTTCGCAATGTCACGGGACTGAACATGTCCGAGGGTGCCAGTGCCGGCGGCAATCGCTATGCAATCCGGGGCGTCTCATCGGTGACCGGCACGGCCTCTTACATGCAGTCTTACGCTGCTGTATCGGTTTACCTGGATGATGTGCCAATGACGTCTGCCCAGGGCCCCGCCTTCCAGTTTGGCGGCAACATGTTCGACATGGAACGGGTGGAGGTGCTGAAGGGCCCGCAGGGTACCCTTTACGGCGAAGGCTCGGTTGGCGGCACTATCCGGTTTATCCAGAAAAAGCCTCAGTTGGGAGAAACAAGCTGGAAATTCAAGGCCGGCATGAGCAGCATGGCTGAATCTGACGACAATGGCCACCGGCTTGAGGGTGTGGTCAACCTGCCGGTCAGCGATGACATTGCCGGTCGTGCCATGGCCTATACCGCATAACGACCGGGCGGGATTGACAAGACTGATCTTGGCCAGAAAGACGTCAACGCCGAACCCAGCCGCGGTGGGCGCCTCGCTGCGCTCTGGACCGTCAGCGACGCGCTGACCCTGGAGGGCTCCTATTACAAGACCGTAACGGAAACCGAAGGCAGTGTGGTTGCCCAGGCCCGTTTTACCGAATCCCTGAACGTGCGCCAGCCTGACCGTCCCGCGGCTTTCTCGAAAGACGACGTGGCCGTGATCAGCCTGAGTGCCAGCTACGCACTGGATTTTGCCGAGCTTCGGGTTGTTGCCTCCAACATGGACCGGAAGCGAACCAGTGAAACAGAAACACCGGCCAGCGTGGCCGCGTCCTTTGATTCATTTATCCAGACCAACGCCTTCTTCCGGGCTGCAGACAACCCCAATGAGATACCCACGCTGACCGCAGAGGGCTGGGTCTTCAACCCGACCTTTGCCTTGCCAACCACCAACCAGCTTGCATTCAACAACGCAAACACCTCATCTTCTGACCGCAACACCTTTGAGGCGCGGTTGTTATCCACGGGTGGTGGTGCCTGGGCATGGACCACGGGCGTGTTCTGGAAGAACAGTGACGACCTGCGGCGCGCCTTCCAGCCGTTTCAACTGAACGCAACCCTCGCCGGCAAACCTGCCGCCACGGCGCTCTATGCCGAATTCTACAACGACCCTTCCAACGACCACCTGGATACGCTGGATGAATTCAGCATCTTTGGGGAAGCAACCTATGCCTTCTCGGACCAGTTGTCAGTGACGTTCGGCGGGCGCTGGACTGATCTCGAACAGACCCTGGACAACAGCCCGGCCAGTACGGCGGACAAGGTCTTTACCCCCAAGGCCAGCATTGCCTGGTACCCGGTTGATAACACGCTCACCTATTTCAGCGTTACAACCGGCTTCCGACCCGGCAACGTGAACCTGGGCCAGGAATTCAATGCGCGGCAACTCCGCGGGTCGGGTGACAACGTCATTACACCCACGGCATTTGCGCCCAACCCCGACAACCTGACGGGCAACCAGGCGGCTGATATCGCCGAGTCGCTGATCACCTACCAGGGTGATTCAGTGACCAACTACGAACTCGGCATCAAGACGCGCCTGTTTGACAATCGCTGGAACCTGACCGCTGCGCTTTACTACTTTGACTGGAAAGACACCATCCTGGCGTTCAGCCAGGACAACCTGCCAACAATCAACCGGGCCTACCAGGACAACGCTGGCGCCGCCCACAGCCAGGGGCTGGAAATTGACCTTGTCGGCAACCTGACGGATAACCTGCGCCTGTCCATTGGCGGTGATATCAACCAGGCGGAACTGGATGAAGCGGCACAGGGCATCCCGGCGGGTACCAAACTGCCCAATGCACCGGAATGGAGTGGTCATATCACCCTGGACTACACCTGGCACATTGGCCGGGACCTGGGGCTGAACTTCATGGTCAACCACACGGCACTGGCGGAAACCCTGAATTCACTGGCTGCAACCCCACAGACGACGCCACAGCGGCGCCAGACCGATGCCAGGATTACGCTGAGCGGGCCCAACCTCAAGTGGAACGCGGCACTGTTTGCCAACAACCTGACCAACGAGGACGAGCAGGTGTTTGACTGCTCCGGATTTGGTAACCCGGTCTGCCTGGGCTTTCAACAGCCGCGGATGATTGGTCTTGAGTTTTCGCTGCAGAACTAGCGGGAGCCAATCATGAGCGAGAAAGTCGAATTTGCCGGCGCTACCTGGATCAATGAGGCGCGCCGGGTGCTTGAGGCCCTGGTGGCCGCCCACGGGGAAGCGGGCAAGTGCTTTTCCGTGTGTGAAGTGTTCAGCAACGCGCCCGCATCGGTAGCCGAGCATGGTGTGGCAGCCTGGCACTTCCGGATTGACGGCAAGACCGTCGAGGTGGCCGCGGGTGAGGCGACGGGCGTTGACGTCACCATCAGGGCTGACTACCAGACGGCACTGCCCGGCGCCCGACTGGTCTATACCCCGGAGGTGCTGGCCGCCCGCGCCAGCGCACCCCCGTCAGATAAACCACCTTCCATTGAGGGTGACATGAGCCTGGCACCACCCTATCTCATCGAACTGCATAATCAACTGGCGGTGATCACCGCCTGAATCGAAACAACATGGAAAACACGACTATGAGCGAAGCTACAGCAGGCGTTAACGAACCACCAAATTACTTCGACACACTGCCACCCGACGCAATCTCCCCGGAACTTGAGCCCATCATCGACGAACTGGGATTGCGCGAAAACTGCCGTCAACTGGCGATGGAAGGCTGGACCGTGGTCGATGACGTTGCCTCCGACGAATTCAACGAGGCATTTCGCAACAAGATCAAAGAGGTGTGTCCACAGAGCGGTGGCAACATGCTACTTGCCAAAGATGGCATTTTTGCTGAGGCGATCATGCGGCCGAAGCTGATGGCCATGGCGGAATATTCTGTTGGTCGGGGATTTCTCATCAGCCAGGTGGCAGCCAGCCGTAAACCCAAAGGTGCATCCGGCATTGGCCTGCACGCGGACAACAACTGGCTGCCCGCCCCCTTTCCTGACCACAACATGCTGTTAACCGCTTGCTGGGCAACCGACGGGTACACGGAAGAAGGTGGTGCCACCCTGATTATTCCGGGAAGCAACGCCCTGCGGCGGCACCCGAACAAAAAAGAGACGGAAGAAAAAGCCGGCGCCATTGCCATTGAGTGCAAACCCGGGTCGGTGGCCATGTGGGATGGTAACCTCTGGCATGCAAGTTACCCGCGCAACACCGAGGGTGAACGGATTGTGTGCCACATTACCTACACCCGACTGATGATGCGCCCCGTCGAAGACTACAGCGCCCACGCTGATGACCTGATTGCTGCCCACGGGGAAAAGATGTCCCAGTTGCTGGGTCGCGAGGACATGCTGAACAGCCCAACCGGCGCTGACTACAGCCGCCTGCGCCAAACCTTCAACAATGCCAAACGGTAACGGCGTCCGGACAGGACATCCAAGCAAGGAGTCACAAACATGAGTGAAGCGGAAATACTGCCCCCCAGAGGTTACGACCGTTCGGACGTGCCAACGGAAACCAAACCCCTCTTTGAACTGGAGGATGAACTGGCGAGTCAGGTCAATTCGCTTGGCCTCACCGGGAACCTCGCGGAACTGAAGACATCCGGCTACACCGTTATCCCTAACATCGCCCCGCCCGAATTTACGGCCAGATTGCGGGAAACCTGCCTGCGGCTCGCACAGGAAACCGGGGGCACCGGCAAGGGACGTTCTGCAGCGTTACTCCTCGGTCGCGACCCGATCTTTGAGGAGGTTGTTCTGAATCCGCGTATCCTCGCACTGGTTGAGGTGATGTGCGGCAAAGGGGCATTGTTGTCGCAACTTATTGCCAGCATCCGCCCGGAGGGTGCCCCGGCACTGGGGCTACATTCCGACCAGAACTGGTTTCCCGCCCCTTTCCCGGAGCACAACCAGCTCTTCACCATGTGCTGGACCATGGAGGAGTATACGGAGGCCGGCGGTTGTACCAAGGTTGTGCCAGGCTCCCAGTCTCATCGGCGCCATCCTAACAAGGAAGAAATTGCGACTGAACCGGGTGCGGTGCCCATTGAATGCCCCGCGAGTTCACTCGCCTGTTGGGACGGCTCGGTCTGGCACGGCAACTATCCCCGCAACCTGCCGGGCGAGCGCGTGGTACTCCACATCACGTTCGGGCGGCTTTGCCTTCGCACGGTCGAAGACTATGACCACCTGGATGAAAGCTGGCTTGCCGGCAAACCGGCGGCGCTGCGTGTCATGCTGGGCCGGGAAGATTTCCTGGGCACCACCACAGTCGAACGTGGCAGTGCCGATTACAGCCTGATTCCCCGCACCTTTACCTGGGCAAAAACTTGATCCTGCGCCGCTCATGTTAGTCGATACCGCGCCCGCGGAGGCTGACGACAGCCGCTCAAGACGCCTTGGGGTTCGAACCAAACTGGCTTTTTCCGCGGGTTCGCTGGAAGAAGCCATGGTGGGCGCGGCCGGCATTGCCACCATGCTTTATTACAACCAGGTGCTTGGGCTTTCCGCCACGCTGTGCGGGGTTGTCTTTTTGATCGCCAGCATTGTGGATGGCATTTCCGACCCACTGGTTGGGGCTTTCTCCGATCGCCTCAGCACACGCTGGGGTCGAAGGCATCCGCTGATGCTGTTCGCTGCTTTCCCGCTGGGTCTGTCTTTCTATTGCCTCTACATGCCACCTGATGGACTGGGCGAGATCGGGCTCTTCTCGTGGTTCCTCGCTGTTATGGTGTTGTTACGGCTCG
>CAYGNA010000221.1:0-6899 GCA_964351065.1 uncultured Pseudomonadales bacterium | reverse complement strand
ACCAATCTGACTAGCAACCGCAGGAGTAAGTCATGGAACAATCCCTCATTTTTATAGCCGGCGCCTTTTTGATGGGTCTCGGTGCGATCGGTAGCGCGATCGGCATCGGTATTCTGGGTGGTAAGTACCTGGACGGTGTTGCTCGCCAGCCAGAACTCCAGCCCATGCTGATGACCCAGCTCTTCCTGGTGCTTGCGCTGGTTGACGCGGTGCCGATTATTGCAGTGGGTATCTCTCTGTACATGATCTTTGCGCTTTAAGCGACACACCACTTAAATCAGTCACAAATCGAGGTGATGCGTGAACATTAATTTGACGATATTGGGACAGGCAATCTCGTTTGCCATGTTCGTCATTATCTGCATGAAGTACGTCTGGCCACCGCTGACGGAGATCATGCGGGAGCGTCAGCGTCAGCTTGCGGAAGGTCTGGAAAAGGCAGCAAAAGCAGAGAAGCAGTTGGAAGAAGCGAGTACTGCCGCAGAGACCGAGCTTGCAGAGGCCAAGCTACAGTCAGCTGAGTTGATTAATCAGGCCAGGACTCGCGCCAGCCAGATTGTCGAGGAAGCCAAGACGCAGGCGACTGAAGAAGCGACACGGATCAAAGCCGGCGCCCAGGCAGAGATTGATCAGGAAATTACCCGCGCTCGCGAAGCGCTGCGTGCAAGGGTTGGTGAGTTGGCGATTGAGGGCGCAGAAAAGATCCTCGAAGAATCAGTCGACAAGAGTATCCATCAAGGCATGCTTAACAAGCTGGCCGCCCAGCTCTAACAAGGTAGAAAGACGATGGCAGAAGCAGAGCTTACGACAGTCGCACGACCTTATGCCCGGGCAGCGTTCTCCTTTGCGCTGGAGCCAGGCCAGGGTCTGGATGCCTGGTCGAGAATGTTGTCACTGCTCGGTGCTGCTGTGGATACTGACCTGATGCGGAGCGCCCTTGATAACCCGGTACTTCGAACAGATCAGGAATCTGCACTGCTAACGGATCTGCTGGGTGACGAGCTAACCGATTATGGCCGCAATTTTGTGATGGTCCTTGCGCAAAATGCACGCCTGCCTCTGCTGGCTCGCATATCTGCACTGTTTGAAGATTTGAAGGCTCAGCATGAGCGAACCCTGGATGTCGATGTGGCCTCCGCGTTTGAGATTGATGAGAGTGACCGAAAGCAGTTGGTCGATGCCTTGAAGGCGCGCTGGCAAAAGGAAATTCACCTGACCACTCACGTCGATAAATCACTGATCGGCGGGATTGTCGTTCGCACCGAGGACACGGTTATTGATAACTCCGTCCGGGGCAAACTGCAAAAGCTCACAGCGGCACTAAGTTAAGAACCTGAGCCAGACAGAATTAAATTTAACCATTCCTTGAGGAACGGAACATGCAACAACTGAATCCTTCCGAGATCAGCGAGATCATCAAGCAAAGAATTGAGAAGCTTGATATCTCCTCAGAAGCGAGAAACGAGGGTACCATCGTTAGTGTATCTGACGGTATTGTGCGAATACACGGTCTCGCAGATGTCCAAAACGGTGAGATGATTGAATTCCCTGATAATCTCTTCGGCTTTGCCCTTAACCTTGAGCGTGACTCGGTTGGCGCCGTTGTCCTGGGTGACTATAAGGCGTTGCGAGAAGGGCAGACTGCAAAGTGCACAGGGCGTATTCTCGAAGTACCGATTGGCCCGGAACTTCTCGGTCGGGTCGTTGATGCGCTCGGTAATCCGATTGATGGCAAGGGTCCAATCAACGCCAAGTTAACAGACCCTGTAGAAAAGGTAGCGCCTGGTGTAATCGCCAGAAAGCACGTGGATCAACCGGTGCAAACCGGTCTGAAGGCTATCGATTCGATGATTCCGGTAGGTCGGGGTCAGCGAGAGCTGATTATTGGTGACCGTCAGGTTGGTAAAACGGCCATTGCGATCGACACCATTATCAATCAGCAGAAGTCTGGTATTAAGTGTGTCTACGTGGCTATCGGCCAAAAGGTTTCTTCAATTGCCAACGTTGTACGTGTTCTCGAAGAACATGGTGCGATGGAGAATACTATTGTTGTGGCGGCAGGTGCTTCTGATCCGGCACCGATGCAGTATCTTGCTGCATACGCCGGCTGCACGATGGGTGAGTATTTCCGCGATCGCGGCGAAGATGCACTCATCATCTATGATGACCTGACCAAACAGGCCTGGGCGTATCGGCAGATCTCCCTGCTGCTTCGTCGTCCGCCGGGTCGTGAAGCCTACCCTGGTGATGTTTTCTATCTGCACTCACGTTTGCTCGAGAGAGCAGCACGGGTTAATGCAGATTACGTTGAAGCGTTTACCAAAGGTGAAGTCAAAGGCAAAACCGGCTCTCTGACGGCATTGCCGATCATCGAAACCCAGGCGGGTGACGTATCAGCGTTTGTACCGACCAACGTAATTTCTATCACCGACGGCCAGATTTTCCTTGAGACAGACAAGTTTAACGCGGGCGAGCGACCTGCCATGAACCCTGGTATTTCAGTGTCCCGGGTAGGTGGTGATGCGCAGACGTCATTCATGAAAAAGATCTCTGGCGGTATCAAACTTGCGCTCGCCCAGTATCGTGAACTGGCTGCGTTCTCTCAGTTTGCCTCGGACCTGGATGAAGCCACCAGGCGCCAGCTTGAACACGGCGAGCGTGTCAATGAACTGATGAAGCAAAAGCAGTTTGCCCCAATGAGTGTCGCTGAAATGGGACTTGTCCTGTTTGCAGCAAACGAGGGTTATCTGCGAGATCAGCCTGTAAACAAGGTGCTCGATTTTGAGTCCGCACTACTCAGTTACATGGGTGCGCAACATGCCGACTTCATGAACAATATCAACGAGACCGGTGCCTATACGCCCGAGATTGTCGAGACGATGAAAGAGGCAATAGAGACCTTCAAAGCCACGCAAACCTGGTAATCAGCAGGGACTAACGAGTCAGATATGGCGAATACCAAAGAACTCAGGACGCAGATTGGTAGCATCAAGAACACGCAGAAGATAACGTCTGCGATGGAAATGGTAGCTGCTTCCAAGATGCGTAAGGCACAAGAGAGGATGTCACGCGGCAGACCCTACTCGGATCACATCCGGGCGGTGATTGGTCATGTTGCCAACGCATCGGCAGAGTATCGCCACAAGTTTATGGTCGAACGTGAAGTCAAGCGGGTTGGCTACATTGTAATCACCACCGATCGCGGTCTTTGTGGCGGATTGAACGTTAACCTGCTTAAGCACACTGTTCGTGACATTCAGAAGTGGCGAGAGCAGGAGGTTGAGGTGGACCTCTGCCTTATTGGCAACAAGGGTACCCAGTTCTTTCGTAGTTATGGTGGTAATGTCGTTGCCTCGAGCAGCCATCGGGGTGAAGAACCAACGATGGCTGAACTCATTGGTTCGATCAAGGTGATGCTGGATGCCTTTGAACAAGGGCGTGTGGACAAGATTTTCCTGTCCAACAATGTGTTTGTTAACACCATGACCCAGGCGCCAACGATCAAACAGCTTGTGCCACTTGATGCGGATGAGGAAAGCGATAGGCAATATCCGTGGGACTACATCTACGAGCCTGAAGCCCAGGTGTTGATGGATGGGTTGATTTCAAGGTTCATCGAGTCTCAGGTTTATCAGGCAGTGGTTGAGAACGGCGCCTGTGAACAGGCGGCCAAGATGATTGCCATGAAGAGCGCAACCGACAATGCCGGTGATCTCATTGATGAACTATCGCTCATTATGAATAACGTGCGTCAGGCTGCGATCACGCAGGAACTGGCAGAAATTGTTGGTGGTGCTGCCGCAGTCTAGCGGCCACCCCCCTTACAGTATTAGAGAATAGAGGAATCGATTATGGGTAGCGGACGAATCGTACAGGTGATTGGTGCGGTCATTGACGTGGAGTTTCCTCGTGATGAGGTACCCAAGATCTACGACGCCCTCAAGGTCGATGAACGAGGCCTGACACTGGAAGTTCAGCAACAGCTGGGTGACGGTGTGGTTCGTACCATTGCCATGGGTAGCTCAGAAGGTGTGAGTCGGGGTCTTGCTGTATCCAACAGTGGATCGCCAATTATGGTGCCGGTTGGGGAAAAAACACTCGGCCGTATCATGGATGTGCTGGGTGAGCCAATCGATGAGAAAGGTCCGATTGGTGAAGAAGAGCGCATGTCCATTCACCGTAAACCGCCAACTTACGAAGAGCAGGCTGGCGGACGTGACCTGTTGGAAACCGGCGTTAAGGTGATTGACCTGATCTGTCCGTTTGCCAAGGGCGGTAAGGTTGGTTTGTTTGGTGGTGCGGGTGTTGGTAAAACCGTCACCATGCTTGAGCTGATCAACAATATCGCGAGGGAACACTCTGGTTTGTCAGTTTTTGCTGGCGTTGGCGAGCGCACCCGCGAAGGCAACGACTTTTACCATGAAATGCAGGACGCTGGCGTTCTGGACAAAATTGCTATGGTATTTGGCCAGATGAACGAGCCACCCGGAAACCGTCTGCGGGTTGCCCTGTCGGGGTTGACCATGGCCGAAAAGTTCCGCGACGAAGGTCGCGACGTACTGCTGTTTGTTGACAATATTTACCGGTACACACTGGCGGGTACAGAGGTCTCGGCATTGCTCGGCCGTATGCCGTCAGCTGTAGGCTACCAGCCTACTCTTGCTGAAGAGATGGGTGTGCTGCAGGAAAGGATTACAACGACCAAAGACGGTTCTATCACGTCAATTCAGGCGGTATACGTACCTGCGGACGACCTGACTGACCCATCTCCGGCAACAACCTTTGCTCACCTTGACTCGACGGTAACGTTGTCGCGAGATATCGCTTCGCTGGGTATTTACCCGGCGGTTGACCCGCTTGACTCAACGTCTCGTCAGCTTGATCCGCTGGTTGTTGGTGAAGAACACTACCAGGTCGCGCAGGGAGTGCAGAGCGTGCTTCAGCGTTACAAGGAGCTGAAAGACATTATTGCTATCCTGGGTATGGACGAACTCTCAGAAGAAGACAAACTGACTGTTTATCGTGCGCGGAAAGTCAGCCAGTTTTTCTCCCAGCCCATGCACGTGGCTGAGGTATTTACTGGCCAGCCCGGTGTGTACGTTTCACTTGCTGACACCATTCGAAGCTTCAAGGGCATTCTTGACGGGGAATATGACGACATTCCTGAAGCGGCTTTCAGCATGGTGGGTAGCATTGAGCAAGCAGTCGAAAAAGCCAAGAAGCTCTAGGAGGTCGAATGGCTTCAACAGTACATTGCAGCATTGTAAGCGCTGAGAAAGAAATTTTTTCTGGCACTGTAGAAATGGTTGTGGCGAACGGCACCGAAGGCGAGCTTGGTATTCTGCCGGGACACACGCCGTTGTTGTCTGGCGTTAAGCCGGGCCCGGTGCGATTGCGTCTGGAAGGTGGTGAAGAAGAGATCTTTTTTGCATCCGGTGGATATATTGAGGTCCAGCCACATGCAATCACCATTCTCGCTGACACGGCAATTCGGGCTGACGATATTGATGAAGCTGCCGCTGTCGAAGCACAACAAAAGGCACAGCGGGAACTGGCGGAAAACCGCTCGGAAATCGATTTTGCCAGGGTCAATTCAGATCTTGCAGAACAGGCAGCCATGCTGCGAACTATCCGCAAACATCGCGAGCAACAGCGCTAGCACTGGACAGCGGCTTGTAACGGGTCGCTGTCTTGTTCCCCCAGACACCATCTCTTGTCAGGGCCATTGTCTTTCTTTCCCTATCAGATCTCAGACGGGGTAAAATCTGCCCATGAGTCCCCCACTCGAAATATGCATACTTGCAGCAGGCCAGGGCAAGCGGATGAAATCCTCCTTGCCAAAGGTCCTGCATACTATTGCGGGGCAACCGATGCTTGCACATCTGTTGGCCACAGCCAAACAGATCCAGCCATCTCGTATCCATGTGGTGATCGGACGCGGTGCGGATGCTGTCAGAAGCGCGTTCGCTGGCGAAGACATAAACTTTGTGATGCAGGCAGAACAGTTGGGTACCGGTCATGCCGTTATGCAGGTTATGCCGCATGCCGACCCCAATGCCAGGCTGTTGGTGCTGGTGGGAGACGCACCGCTAGTGACCCGCGAGACACTGACTCGCCTGGTGGAAGAGCCCTGTGATCTTGGTGTCCTGACGGTCGATGCCGGGAACCCCTTCAACTATGGCAGGATCGTGCGCGGTGATGGCGCAAACATTGTCAGGATTGTTGAAGAGCGCGACGCGAGTGACGAGGAGCGAAAAATCAGAGAGGTCAACACCGGCGTCATGGTTGCACGGATCGCGCCTCTGGCAGAGTGGCTCTCCGGGTTGAATACGAACAATGATCAGAAAGAATACCTGCTGACAGATATCGTAAGCCTGGCGTCCGGCAGTGGTAACAACGTGCACGCTGTGATGGCTGCGAACGAAGCAGAAGTTAGTGGCGTGAACAATCGGGCTCAGTTGGCCTTGCTGGAGCGTGAATATCAGCGTCGACAGGCGAGCCTGTTGATGGAATCAGGCGCTCAGTTAATGGATCCCGCCCGGTTTGATGTCCGTGGCGACCTTTCTGTTGGCACAGATGTCAGCATTGATATTAACTGCATCTTTGAAGGTCTATGTCGCATAGGCAACAACGTCACAATCGGGCCTAACTGTGTCATCAGGGATGCAATAATTGCCGACAATGTAGAGATTCGTGCCAACTCGGTGATTGAAGGCGCGAGGATTGGTGAAGCCTGTACTGTTGGGCCCTTTGCCCGAATTCGACCAGGCAGCGTGCTTGAAAGAGACGTGGGTATTGGCAATTTTGTCGAGGTGAAAAACAGCACGCTCGGTGAGGGTACCAAAGCCAGTCACCTCAGCTACCTGGGAGATGCGACGCTGGGTGCGGGCGTAAACATT
>CAYGNA010000220.1:0-6912 GCA_964351065.1 uncultured Pseudomonadales bacterium | reverse complement strand
GCGGGGTCGGCGCAGAGCTGCTTCGCGGTCGTGGCGGCGCACCGGACGGCGGGCGGGCTTCGGGCGTTGTTGCCCGCTGTGGCGTCACCGGCGCAGAGATTGTGGTTCGAGGTAAGGGGATTATTAACGCCGCGGGACCCTGGGTGGAAGAGATCTGTCGAATGGATGGCGGACCGCCACAAAAGTCGCTGGTGCTATCCAAGGGGGTACATATTGTCGTATCTCGCGAAAAGTTGCCGCTCCGCCGTATGGTGATGACGGTGACCGATGACAAACGACCGGTCTTTTTGATTCCCCGCGGGGATGTCGTCTACATAGGTACTACCGATTCGAAGGTAGATGCTGCGGAGGCCTGGCCCACCGTAAGTGCGGATGAAATGACTTATCTGTTCGGGCCGGTCAAAGACTATTGTGATATTCAACTCGAACCCAGCGACTGTCTTTCTACCTGGGCAGGACTGCGCCCCCTGATCCTGCAGAGTGGCAAATCCACGAAAGAAATATCCCGTAAGGATGAGATCTGGATCAGTGATTCAGGGCTTATCACTATCGCTGGTGGCAAATTGACCGGTTACCGCAAAATGGCCGAGGACACAGTAGATGAAGCCTGTCGCCTGCTGGGTTTCAACCGTCC
Organism: uncultured Pseudomonadales bacterium; assembly: GCA_964351065.1. Taxonomy (GTDB): domain Bacteria; phylum Pseudomonadota; class Gammaproteobacteria; order Pseudomonadales; family Azotimanducaceae; genus JANQJA01. The sequence continues at coordinate 6,278 of CAYGNA010000220.1, read as the reverse complement.
TGAACCGTCAGAGGACACACCTTTGCCTGGTGGGGATTTCACCGGCACGCTTGAACGCCTGGCGCTGGATCTGATGCAGACCTGGCCGATGCCGGAAGCACGAGCGCGTCGTTTGGTCAAACTGTATGGGCGTGAGAGTCGCGAGATACTCGCTTTTGGTGACAAGCCGGTTGCGGATGGCGTCGACATCGTGGAAGGGGAAGTGCACTGGGCTATCACGCGCGAAGGGGCTTTGTCTCTGGAGGACATTCTCTATCGTCGCACACGAGCGGTTTACTATTCACCGCAGCAGGTTGAGAAAGTCCTGGGTCCCGTGGCGCGGCTTGCAGCTATTTCACTCGACTGGTCTGACGCTGTACGTGCGGAGCAAACCGCAGCGACCCGGGAACGGCTTGCCAGCGACCTCGCCTGTATTATGCCTACAGGGTCGTAACGGCACCGAGAATCCACTCGGGGTCAACACTTGCGTGCACTGTCCTGTATTTGCGAAGGAAGTAGTTAAGCTGTGGTACGTCGAGGCGGGTCGCCTCAAAAGTCGTTCGGTCGAACATGACAAATTCGCAGGTGTCCTCGCAGATAACCTCATCAGTAATTGCACTCGCGAATGGCCGCCAGCCAAACTCGGCGCCGGCACCGAAGTTTTGATTGTCGACGGATACCTCGCCAGTAACAAGCAGGCACCAGGCGTCCTCACCAAATGTATGTGAACTGCCAGCGCTACCCTGCAACCTGGTACCGATAGCTGCCAGCCGCTCGAATGCAGTGGTTGAAAGGTCAGCAAACTGTGGCAGGTTTTTCAGCAGTGGTCGCATGGACCAGCGTGCTTCGAGTATTTCTGTGAAACCTTCAGTCGTGATAAAAGCCCGGAAAATTTCTTCGGAGAACACACAAACGGTCACTGGTGTGGTGGCAACGACACTGGCATTGCGCGTGCCGCGGCCGCTGATGATCGCCATCTCGCCAATCAGGTCGCCGGCCTGCAAACGTGCGACGCGTGTGGCTTGCTTGCCATCATGCCGAACCACTTCACAGTAGCCTGTCAGTATGAGGTAGACAAAACCGCGCGTTTCCGCTTCCTGAACGATGATCACGTCGTCCTGGTTGTAGCGCCGAATCTCTTCTTCTGCGAGCAGACTGCGCATCCAACGATTCGGGAACGGCCGTCCCAGCCAGTTGGTCAGGTAGTGATTGACCTGTGACGTGTAAATGCTCTGGTCGCCGTCGATAATGTTATAACGTTTACCTGAGCTCGCCAGTGAGAATGTGGTATTAAACTCAGTCGAAAGTTCTTCCACATGGACAAACACAATCCGGTCGGAATTGGACGAAATTGCATCTGCGGGGTCGCCGTGAATTGCGCCAGCACCACCATCGGCAACCAGCATGTTAAATCTCTCGGTGTATAACCGCTCGAGGTTTTCCAGCGTGGATCGACGAACCAGCCCCTGGGCTGTCATGTCACGTACGGCTGTCATGCTGTTGTTGTCGCCAACGACACACAGCGAGCGTCGATACCCTTTATGAATCGTTGTAAAGGTTGCGCCAATTGTCGGCACGCTGTGCACGGTCAGGTGGGGTTCAATCAGGAGTCCAAAATAATTGAAAGTTTCCCCTGGGACGACTTCCACTAATTTGAAGTGTTCCCTGATGATGTCGGTCTGCCAGCCCAGGTTACACGCCAGCTTTTCCATAGCCATCTCAAAAATCTCCCGGGTAGTGATGATCTCCACCCGGTGGGGCATCAGCATGAGCGGGAACATGGCACAGTGGTCATCATGCAGGTGGGTCAGGAAAACAGCTGAGACCTGGTTCTTGGCAATGCCACGTGCGAACAGGTTTTGGTCCAAAAAGGGCAGCGAATCGATGAGCAGATAGTCGCCGTTATAACAAAGTGCCAGGCCGGTACAGGGTTCATCCAGTGTGAAGCCGGACGCGCCACCGAGTACTTCGAGCCCCATTTTTACCAGTCCGCCCGGCACGTAGTCTGATTGCACGTGGTAGGTCGGGAATATTGTCTTGTCCTCGAGCAGACTGATTTGTGTCGCGCCGTGCTTTGTCTCGACCCCCTCAACACCTTCAATGCGGTACTGGTCTTTGCCCGTGTGGGTGATCTGCAAACCGTCAATCGTGACTGTGCCATCTTCAAAGGGCATCGCTGTAAAAAAAGTCTCTACAGGCAGCGGATTTTGGTCTGAATCAGCCAGGGCAAGGTGTTGGCTAACCCTGAGCCATTCCCGCCGGCAGTCCTCATCAGTGCCCCAACGAACCAATTCGGCCTCGGTTGGTCCCAGCAGCGTGATTCTGAGCAGGCGCATGGCATGGCTAATGGCAATGGGGTCGCCAACAAGGTTCAGTTTGTTGCCGGTGTTCAGCCCGCCAGCAACAAACAGGAAAAAATAGAGTGGGAACTCGAGGTTATTGAGGAGCGAACCGTCTCGCTCACGGGTGTCCGGGAGTACCAGAGTGTCGAAACTTGTGATGCCACAGGACAGCAATCCCTTTAGTACTTCAGGAGGCTGCCCAAAAAGAATTGAGTGATGTTCGCTCCTGACAATCCGGCTCCCCGGTGCAGGACGTATGACTTCCAGTGACATCTGTTATAGGCCAGATTCCAGAAAATTGAGTGTAGCATAACGGCGGTGGTCGACCTCAGGCATGTAAACGCCTAAAATTCAGCCAAATTTTTGCAGGTAGTAATCAACATGAGTGAAGCGGTCCGGCTGGATGCAGCCGAAAAAGCCCTGTTTCGTGACAGCGTCAAAAAGTTCCTGGAACTCGAAGTAGAGCCACACTACGAAACATGGGAAAAAGCAGAAATCTGGCCCAGGGAGCTGTGGAACAAGCTGGGTGAAAACGGATTTCTGTGTGTTGATATGCCGTCAGCTTATGGTGGCTATGACGCATCTTTTGAAATGAGCTGTGTTGTTGTCGAGGAAATCTCTCGTGCAGGATACGGCGCGCTGGCGTCTGGCGTGTCTGTTCATTCTGATATTGTTGCACCCTATATCCTGCATCTTGGTACCGAAGAACAGAAGCAGCGTTGGCTGCCAAAAATGGTGACCGGCGAGGTTGTTGGTGCCATTGGCATGACTGAACCCAGTGCTGGCAGTGACCTGCAGTCCATCAAGACATCAGCGCTGGCTGAGGGTGATGACTACCTGATCAATGGTCAGAAGACGTTTATTACCAATGGGCAGCACTGCGATCTTATTGTTCTCGCAACAAAAACAGATCCTAAACAGGGTGCCAGGGGAATGACCCTGTTTACCGTGGATGCACACCTGCCAGGCTTTGAGCGCGGCCGTAATCTGGAAAAAATGGGTCTGCACTCGGGTGATACGTCTGAACTCTTTTTCCAGGACCTGCGGGTTTCGAAAGCGGATATCCTGGGTGGTATTGGTCAGGGTTTTGCCAACATGATGAATGAGCTGCCGCGTGAACGCCTGATACTTGGTATCGGCTGCGTGGCGGCTGCTGAAGGAATGCTCGACTGGACGGTGGAGTACACCCTTGAGCGAAAGGCGTTTGGTGAGTCAGTCGCGAAATTCCAGAACAGCAGATATGTTTTTGCCGACATCAAGACAGATATCGAGCTCAACAAGGCATACGCGGAGAAGTGTGTTACCGGCTACGTGACTGGTAATCTCACAACGGAACAGGCTTCTATCTGCAAACTGGCAGCGAGTGAAATGCAGGGCCGGGTCGCTGATCGCTGTGTCCAGCTGTTCGGTGGCTATGGCTACATGAAAGAGTACAAGATCTCGCGCGCTTATGTAGATGCCAGGATCCAGCGCATCTACGGCGGCACATCCGAGATCATGAAAGAGCTCATTTCCCGCGGGGTTGTCGGCCGGTAGCTTTGGTCGGTGTGCCTGGTTCAGCCAGGCTCACCGGAACCGGGTGCCTCATGATCCATGATGCCTTTGACAAAAAGTTCCATCACGACGGCCCTATCCAGATTGATCGCTGTGAGTGCCTTCACCACAGGCTCACCCTCTCTTGCTGACAGGTCTTGACCCATATTTTTCTGTACGAGGCTGGCGAGGCCATGAACACTGGACCAGAGGGTGCCGGCCAGTTGCTCAGCGGGCATTGAACGAATAAAAATCCGCTGGTCCTGGCCTCGTTTCACCAACCCAAGCAAAATTTCGAAAGCCCGCCCACCTGCTGCCTGTAATTCTTCATTGGCACCAAAATCCACGAGTGAAGAATCAAACAGCAGCGGGTACTTCTCCGGGTTATTGAGCGCCCAGTCAACGTAAGCCAGCCCTGTGCGCTTGATCGCGTCCGCGATGTCACCATCCTCAGCACTATCCCGGGCAGCGCGAAGCGCTTCTGCCATCAGATCAAATCCCCAGGTAGCGATGGCCGCGAAGAGTGCATTCTTTGATTCAAAGTGGCGATAGGGCGCGGTCTGGGAGACGCCAGTTTCTCTTGCCAGTGCCCGGAGGCTTAGCGAGTCTGCACTATTTGCAAGCAGGTGACGGCAAGCAGCCTCCAGCAGCGTTTGCCGAAGATCGCCGTGGTGATAGCTATGTCGGCCCGCTGTGCCCGTAGTCATATTGATCCCTGATAAAAAAACTGTTGTTGTGATGATCCAACACAAGCGCTGCAGTGTACAAGTCAATGTTGACATCGTAAACATATAATGTGAGCATCGAACACATTGATCATCGAGGTAGTCAAATGACCGGCAATCACCCTGAAATGCCCCCGAATGACCGTCTGCCTGGCCCTGCGAACCCTTACGCAAATCATGCAGCAGGGTTGGTCGCCGATATGCCACTGTTCCAGTTGGCCCGAACCGCCCTCTCGTGGGCCGCCCTGTTACGCTTCCTGGCTGAGTTGCCAATGTCCCTGGCTGCCGTGCTGCTTGTCGTGCCGGGGTTGCTTGTGGTTCATGATGCCGAGGCAGATGACCTGGTCGTTAATGTCATCAAGATTCGCGAGCAGCCAGCCTACCGATTGCAGAGAGTCTATGCGGGACAGCTTGAGAGTACGCGTTCCAGCCAGCTTGGTTTTGAGTTTGGGGGGGTGATCCAGCGCGTTGAAGTGGAAGAAGGTGATCGTGTCCGGCAGGGCGATGTATTACTCCAGTTGGCACCCGCCGTCATGGAAGCGGAGCTAAACGGTGTCATGGCTCAGCTTGAAACCGCCCGTGCCGGTGTGATTGCCCAGCAGGCACAGATAGAACTGTCGCAGGCCAGTCTCAAACGGTTCGAAGACCTGGTGGCCAAAGGACACGGTTCGAAACAGGAACTGGATGAGCGCAGGAGTCGCAGTCGGGTAGACGTTGCAAACGGAAAAGTGTCCGATGCCCGTCTTCGATCAGCCATTGCGGCAGTTGACGTCGTGCGGGCCAATCTGGCGAAGATGAATATTATTGCCCCCTTCGACGGCATCGTGCAGCGGCGGATGATTGATGAAGGCAGTATTGTTTCGCCCGGCCAGCCTGTGCTTTTACTGGTTGAAGACGGGCGTCTGGAAGCCCGCATTGGGGTGCCGGAAGCCATGGTCTATCTGCTGGATGCCGATACTACCTATTCCCTGCGGGTTCGTGATCGACTTGTACCTGCCACACTGGCGGCAATTCTGCCGGTGGCGGATGCAGCAACTGCAACAGTCACTGCACTCTTCCAGGTAAGCGGTGAGGGCCTGTATGCAGGCACGTTGTGTGAACTGGTGCTGGCTGCGGAAGTCCGCGAGGCGGGCTTCTGGCTGCCGCTGAATGCACTGTCGGAAAGCCAGCGTGGTCTCTGGTCGGTACTGGCGGTGCGAGAGGAGAGTGGTACTGCAACGGTTGAACCCCGGCTGGTTGAGATTCTGCATCGCGGCGCAGACAGCGTTTTTGTGCGCGGTACGCTGGCTGACAACGATCTGGTTGTCGCTGCAGGTACCAGCAGAATAGTGCCCGGCCAGTCGGTCCGTGTTGCCAATATCGATGCGGGTTACGCAGAGCAGATGGCACAGCGATGAGCATGGACAATCTCTTTTTCCGGATGCCACGACTGACACTGCTGGCGATTGGTTTTATCCTGCTGATGGGTTTGTCCTCGCTCACCAACCTGCCACGGCAGGAAGATCCCACCATGACCGAGCGGTTTGGCCAGGGGGAGACTTTCATGCCTGGTGCCTCTGCTTTGCGTGTGGAAGCGCTCGTAACCGAGAAGGTTGAAAACGTGCTGCGCGAGGTGCCCGAAGTCAAAACCATTGCATCGATCACGCGGGCAGGTTACTCGCACATTCAGGCAGAACTCTACGATTCTGTTGGTAAAGGT
>CAYGNA010000219.1:0-6929 GCA_964351065.1 uncultured Pseudomonadales bacterium | reverse complement strand
CTACTCGATACTCGAAATGAGCATCCTCACAGCCTGCATCTACTATTGCGTCCGCCAGTGCCAGCGCCAGGAGGTCATTACCGTCTCAGAGCACGAAGTGCAGATTCAGCGCGGCACCCGTGGCCCCTCTGAGAGTTGGATCTATCATCGCGTCTGGGCCAAATTCATGGTGAAACCAGCACGTCATCCATGGGATCCGGCAATTGTATCCATCAGAAGTCATGGCAAAGAACTGGAACTTGGCAGTTTTCTGAGCCGCAAGGACAAATCGCAACTCATTGCCCACCTCAAGCAGGTCGTGCCCGGCTGAGCAATCTAACCTGCCCGGCCAGCACCTTTCACCAATCGGATCAGGCCTTCCTGTGCAACCGACGCGATCAATCTGCCGTCCTGGGTAAACATCGTGCCGCGGTTAAAACCCCGCGATCCACCAGCCGTCGGACTGTCCTGGGCAAATAGAATCCACTCATCCACCCGGAAAGCCTCGTGGAACCACATTGCATGGTCAAGGCTGGCGGTCATCAGGCCATTCATGAAAGAAAGCCCATGTGGCAGTGTACAGGTACTCAAAATCCCCATGTCTGACGCATAGGCCAGAATACACTGATGCAAAGCAGGGTCATCGGGCAGTGGTTCCCGCGCGCGAAGCCAGGCGTGTTGGTAAGGTGGCCGTTTCTCTGGATTGACAAAACTGTGGTTCTCGACGCGCCGCATTTCGATCGGCCGCTCCTGCATCATGCGACTAAACCCTTCCGGCATCTGATCTGCTCGCTCGCGGAATGCCTCCATCTCGTCTACGCAATCTTCAGGCCCAGGTACATCCGGCATCGCTGCCTGGTGCGTCAACCCAACCTCATCTACCTGGAACGAGGTGGACATGTTAAAGATTGCCTCGCCTTTCTGGATCGCGACAACGCGGCGAGTGGTAAAACTTCGACCATCACGGATCCGATCGACGTCGTAGACGATTGGCAGTGACGGATCACCAGGACGCAAAAAATAGCCGTGCAATGAATGACAGGGTCGACCTTCGACCGTACGTGATGCGGCGATCAGCGCCTGGCCAATGACCTGCCCGCCAAAAACGCGTGGCCCACCCAGCGACGTTGAATAGCCACGAAAGAGATTATTTTCGATCTGCTCAAGATTGAGTTGATCGAGCAATGTATGCAACACACTCATAAACAAAAGGGCCGGCATTTCACGAAGCCGTCAATCATACCAGAAGCGTCGCGCAGTTTGACGGCCGGTCCGCACAGTAACGCCTTCACCGGGTGCGTAGCGAACCTGGATTGCACCCTGGGTGGCGGTGTTTAAGGTCGGTATGCCCCGGCGTCTATAACGTCGCTCCACCACCTCATCCGGATGACCAAACCGATTCGCATACCCGGTCGAATATATCGCTACACCAGGCCTCGTATGGTTAATGAAGGCTGGTGTGGAAGAACTCCGGCTACCATGATGAGGAACCAGCAGCAGGTCAATGGCTGGCAGTTCCACATCAATTAGCGCACGCTCTCCAGCCTGCTCAATGTCACCAGGTAGCAGAAGATTGAAATCCCCGCTACTGATCAGCAACACACATGACTCATCGTTATCACTGCGACCCGCCTGGGTCAGCGGTAGCACTTCAAAGCGTGTAGTGCCCACTTGCCACTGACTGGCTAGCGCACAGTCAGTCGAAACCGGAGAGCCTGCCGCCAACCCAAAAACCCGGTCGATCGTAAAATTGCGGTGGATTGCTGATGCGCCGCCAGCATGGTCCATATCACCATGACTCACCACCATCACATCAAGATATCGTGCTGCCCCGGTGCGCCGAAGCCAGGGCGAGATAACCTGCTCCCCCGTATCGAATCGTTCACCATAGGCAGGTCCCGTGTCATAAAGCAGTCGGTGGCCCCTTGTCTGAACAACAACCGCAAGCCCCTGCCCAACATCCAGCACATCTATCCAGACTTCACCGGGTCCGGGTGACGGTGGCACAATGCAGACCATGGGCAGGACAAAACACACCCCGAGCCACCTTGGCAGTAAACCGCGCGGAGCGAGTCCAACCAAAGCACCAGCAACCGCCAGTAGTGTGGCCCCCGTCGGAACAGCCGATGCGTATAGCACCCAGTCGAGTGCAGCAAGCGCCTCCAGCATGACCCACACTTGTTCAAGTATCAGCACAGTGAGTTGCAGCAACATCTCCCCGACAGGCGCAGCAAACAGAAGCAGACAAAGCGCAACAAGCAGCAACGGCACCAGTAAAAAACCAACCAGCGGGATCGCGAGAAGATTCGCAACAGGAGCAATAAACGAGACCTGGAACACCGTTGCCACGAGCAGCGGCGCAGTGCCTACAAACACAACCCACTGGGACATAAACCAGTCACCTATACGCAATCCACCAGCCGGGCCAACTCGTCCGGCAAACGCATAGAGCAACACAGCAACAGCACCAAACGAGAGCCAGAACCCGGCCCCGAGCACCGCAAACGGATTCATCAGGACAACCGCCACCAGGGCGAGGCAGTAGAGGCGGCTGACCGGTAGAAACCGGTGCAAAGCGGTACCCGCAAGCGCACAGGCGGTCATCACCAGCGATCTCTGTACAGGCAGTCCAAACCCGGCGATGGCGCCATACAGGAAGGCAAACAACAGCGACAACAACGCCGCATAGGTTCTCGATCCCAGTAAGAACCGGAACAGGGTATAGCCAAGGCCCGCGACTAGCCCCACGTGAAGCCCCGAGATTATCAACAGGTGATTGGTCCCGGTACGGGACAGCGTATTCCAGTAGGCAGTACCTATTGCACCGCTCTCACCAATCGTTAGCGCCAGCACCAGCCCGCGCAGATGGGAATCCGCGAGAACCTGCAGGATTCTGCCTCGCAACCAGAACCGCAACTGGTGATGCAGTGCCCGGAAGTCACTCACATCCAGCAAACGTGGTGCTGGCTGCGCCCGCACGTAACCGGTTGCACCTATCTCCCGTGCCAGCATCCAGCCTTCATAATCAAACAAACCCGGATTGACCGACCCCCGCGGGCGATTCAAACGTACAGTCATTTCCCATCGCTGACCAGGCCGTAGATCAGGCGGTAGCTCTTCAGCCAACAGATACCAGGAAAGGGAAATCATGGATCTGCCAGGCCAGTGATCAATAGGTTCCTTCTCAAACTGAAAACGGATAACCCCACCCCGGGTCTCAGGCAGTGACCTGACTGTGCCCGTTAGGACCAGGTCCTGCCCCGCCAGCCCGAACGGCAGGCGATCAGCTATGACTGCGCTCCCCCAGTTCAACGTATAGAAGAACCCGCACCAGGCACACGCGAGCCATCGAGATCCGGTAAATCGGACGGCGACAAGTGCAACCAGCGCGGTCAGGCTGGCCAACCACCAGAGTGTAAGCTCGCCTGGCAGGTCAACAAGCCGGGTTGCAGCAACGACGCCGCCAACAAACGCAAGTAGCAGTAAATTCACAGAGCCCAGTGTGCCGTGTCATTTCGCACACATCTGCGAGCTGAATCTGAAACTAAAGCGAGACATTAGCCCTGTGGGTTCCCAACAGGCATAATACCGGCCCCGGATGCTGAAGCGGCCATCGATGCCATACCGCAAATATCTCCCCTCGAGGGACCAGCTGCGCAGAACGCGCACACTGCGGTTTCTGGGCGAGATGATTTTTGAGCCCAACCTCTGGCACTTCAATCGCCACTCGGTGTCGTTCGCATTCCTGATCGGCACCTTCTGCTGTTTTCTGCCGATTCCCTTCCAGATGGTTCCCTGTCTGATGCTGGCTGTCTGGATTCGCTGCAACATCCCCCTGTCCGTTGCCATCGTGTGGATCTCCAACCCCATCACCATGCCGCCGATTTTCTACGGCACCTACAAACTGGGGACCTGGATGCTGGGACAGGAGAATGAGGTCACACGAATCAGCCTGTCCTGGGAATGGCTGTCAGCACAGCTGTCGGTTGTCTGGCAACCGCTCCTGCTGGGTTCGCTCGTCACCGGACTTACCCTTGGTAGCGTGGCGTTTGTGATCGTCAGGGTGTACTGGCGGTGGAAGGTGTCAAGGCACTGGTCCATGCGCCGGCTGCGCCAGAGCATAAAGCGCTCTATTCATACCGAAGCACATCAGCCGGTTGCAGGCGCGACGCCCGATATGCCGGATACAAAGTCGCCAACAGACTGATCACCAGGGAAACCAGCGCAATCACCAACAGGTCTGCGAGGCGAATATCTGAGGGCAACCGATCGAAGTAGGTACCCGCCAACATTTTTGCGCCAGCCAGGTCTTCAAAAAAACTGACAACATCCGAAACTGACCAGGCAAGTGGAATTCCAATCAAGAGACCCAGGATGGTACCGAGCACACCCACCACCGTACCCTGGATCATGAAGGTGAACATGACGCCCAAGGGCGACAGGCCAAGTGTTCGCAGCACCGCGATATCGGCACGTTTTTCCCGCACCATCATGCTAAGCCCGGAGACAATGTTAAACGCCGCTATGGCAACGATCAGCGTCAACAAAACAAACATCATGATCTTCTCCATACGCACGGTTTCAAAGAAGTCGCCATATTCATTCGTCCAGTCAGTAGTTGATGCCCCCTGGATCGTCGATTCAACCGAGCGTGAAAAAGCTGGCGCCCGGAAGATATCGTCCAATGTCACGCGGAATATAGCGTTGGTATCTCCAACCACCGCAGCAAGATCGTTGCGATTCATCAGGACCAGGTTGTAGTCAACCTCTGCATCGACCTCAAAAAAACCTGCCACGGTGACCCTGGCAAGACGTGGCGTGACCGCGTTACCACCAGCTGAGGCCTCCGGCACAATGAGCGTGATGGCATCACCCGTCGCGAGGCCCAGTTGGAATGCAAGTGGACGGCCAAGCATCAACGCGTTACTGCCTGGCGTCAGCGCATCAATGTTACCGACGACAATATGATCCGGCAAAATAGAGACAGACGCCTCCCGGTCCGGGTCAATGCCATAAATCGCGCCGAGCTTGTTGCTGCTGCCATGCTACAGTAGTCCCGCACGCGGGATATACCTTGCATTACCCGCAATCCCTGCCTGGTCTTTCAGCCACTCCTTGGTTTGCTCCACATCCCCGCCCGTAATCACCACGTGCGGTACCGTGCCAAGAATGCGGTACTTGAGTTCCCGGTCAAATCCGTTCATGACCGAGACCACAACGGTGAGCGCGACAACACCAAGCACAAGGCCAATCAGCGATACCCTTGATATAAAGGACAGATAGAGGCTGCCGGCACTACCACCGGCATAGCGCAAGCCAATTAGCAGGGGAACATGCGTCACTCTGGCCCCAACATGCCGTTCTGGAGTCGAAGTACACGATCCATCCGGCTCGCCAGTTCACTATTGTGAGTTACCACAACAAAGCTGGTGCTGAACTGGGCACTGAGTGAAATCATCAGTTCATCAATCTCACTCGCCGTCGCCTCATCCAGGTTACCCGTAGGTTCATCAGCGAGCACACAGGCGGGCCTGGTCACCAGGGCTCGCGCAAAAGCAACTCGCTGGCGTTCACCACCCGAGAGTTGACCCGGTTTATGCGTCAATCGTTCCAGCAGACCAACGGCAGCGAGCATATCCCGGGCCGCTGCCGTTGCCGCTGTGGACCTGGCCCCACCAATGAGGAGCGGCATCATCACGTTTTCCAGCGCTGAGAATTCCGGTAAAAGGTGGTGAAACTGGTAGACAAACCCAAGGCTTGTATTGCGAAGCCGCCCAAGGGCCGCGGCACCCAGCGTCGCCAGATCTGTCCCCGATACCAGCACCCGCCCCGCGTCCGGTGTATCCAAGCCTCCCAACAAGTGCAGGAAGGTACTCTTGCCACTACCCGACAGGCCCACGATGGCAATCCGCTCGCCAGCGCTGACCGTGAGGTTTATGCCGCGCAGAATATGCAGATCTCGTCCGCCCTGGCGAAAATGTTTATGGAGGTCGATAGCCTCCAAAATCACCTCAGGTGTCATACTGCAATGCCTCCACCGGCCGCGCACGAGCAGCCCTGAACGCTGGATAAAGCGTCGCTACGAGGCAGATTACAAACGATAGTACGGCGATGCTAATGACGTCTTGCCACAAAACCTGTGACGGCAGATAGTGGATGAAGTACTCATCCATCAGCCCCAGGGAGAGCGCGCTGTCGATAGCACGATAGATCTCACTCAGGTACAGGGAGACAGTCACGCCAAGCCCAATGCCGATGACAATACCAATCACGCCAACCAGCGCGCCGTGCATGACAAAAATAGTAAGTATGGATGCTGGTGTTGCACCAAGCGTGCGCAAGATGGCGATATCGCCTCGCTTGTCATCAACGGTCATCACCAGGTTTGATACGACGTTAAATGCCGCGACAGCAACCAGCATCAGCAACAACAGGAACATCGTGGATTTCTGCAGCGCGATAGCGTCATACAGATTGCCATAACGTCGCATCCAACTACTGGCGTACAACCCCGGCGACTCGCTGGTACGTGTCAACCTTGCCAGCACTTCCGGCGCTGCAAACAAATCAATCATCCGCAACCGAATTCCATCAACACGAGGCACCCGCAGCAGCCGATTTGCATCAGAAACGTTCAGCAGCATGAGCCGTTTATCGGCATCAGAACCAACCTCAAAGAGCGCCACGATTTCAAACCGGCGCGTTCGTGGCAGTGGTCCTGCGAGGGTTAATTGTGCATCAGGCAAAACCAGCGTCACGATATCACCAACACCAACGCCAAGTTGCGCCGCCAGCGGCGCGCCAATAGCAGTTCGAAACGAACCGGGTTGCAGCAGATCAAGGTTCCCGGGCTGCACAAAGGCGCTGACAATCGACACGTCCTTTTCTGCTTGTGGGTCTATCCCGTTAAAACTGACGCCAACCACTTCGCCAGCCGCGACAAGCAACCC
>CAYGNA010000218.1:0-6944 GCA_964351065.1 uncultured Pseudomonadales bacterium | reverse complement strand
CACCGGCACCGACCCCACCCATGCCCCCACCAATTGAGGTCCGTTCGTACTGCAGCAGTCGCTTGGCGACCGTCCAGCCCTTGTTGACCTCGCCAATAATATTCTTGCGCAACGCACGGGCATCTTCAAAGAAGGTCTCGCAAAACGGTGAATAGCCACTGATCAGCTTGATTGGCTTAACCGTCACACCGGGCTGGTCCATATCAAACAGGATAAAGGAGATACCGTCGTGTTTGGGTACGTCAAAGTTGGTACGCACCAGGCAGTAAATCCAGTCGGCGTTATCTGCACCAGAGGTCCAGATCTTCTGCCCATTGATGACGTACTCATCACCGTCGAGCACTGCTTTCGTCTGCAGGCTGGCGAGGTCGGAACCGGAGTTGGGTTCGCTATAGCCCTGGCACCACCAGATATCGCCCTTACAAATTTTTGTCAGGTGCTCCAGTTTTTGCTCCTCGGTACCATATTCCAGCAACGCAGGACCAATCATGCTGGTTCCCATACCACCAAATAACGGCGTACGGGCATTAATACGGGTCATCTCCTCGCGCAGGACCCGGTTTTCGTCAATCGAGAGACCGCCACCACCGTACTCTTTTGGCCAATGTGGTACCGTCCAGCCTTTTTCGGCCATCAGGTCCAGCCAGACCTTGGTGTCAGGGTTCTTGAAAGTTGCCCTGCGACCGGGGTTTGGCACTTCATCCGGCGGCATTGGCGTCCGCATGGACGCGGGGCAATTTGCTTCAAGCCAGTCTCTTGTTTCTTCTCTAAATGCTTCGAGCGACACGAGTTTCTCCCATCTTTTTTCGGATGCACCAAGGGTACCGCTTTTTGTGGGGCTTGTGCATCAGTTAACGTGATTCTGGATATTCACACCCTTTGGGACGCGCGCCTGTGACATTCCACGTACCGTCCCTTGTACCGTCCCTTGTGGCGCCCCTTTGGGGAGGAAAGGGCGAGGCCTGTCCTGGCTCGCGTTAATCAAGCAGCCTCGACTGAATCTGCACTAATTCGCTGGCGCTTACGCCCTGTTGCCGCAGATACCCGGGAACACCACCATATTCCTGCTGGAGAAAACCAAGTGTCAACGCCATGGTCTCTGGCTCGCAACCCCGCAGGTAGTAGCCCGGCTGATTCGGATCAATTTGTTTGTCGGCTTCAGGGGACTTGAGCAATTCGGCAGTTAAGGCAAAGTCTGCACAAATCATCTCAGTCGGCACCCCGGCGAGAGACAACAGCAGCGCGGCAACGAGGCCCGTTCTGTCTTTACCCGAACGACAGTGAAACGCGACGCCTGGTTCAGCCGCGGCAATGGTTTGCATAATATCCCGCATGACAAAGCCGCTTTCTTCAAGGCCGCTGCAATAGAGATCAGCCAGCTTAACCGCGGCAGGTACACCCTTGCGCCTGGAACGATAGTGATCAAACCGTCTGCCCCAGAAGTCGTGCACGACAAAATCAACGCTGCCTGAATCGGCAAATACGTTTGGCGCGACAACAATCTCCTTTTCCATCCGCAGATCTATCACCGTTGATACACCATGACCCAGGAGGCGCTGCTGATCCGCGAGGCTCATCTGGTCCATATCACCAGACCGCACAAACCTGCGCCACTGCGTTTTTTGACCGTCTATCGTTGAATAGCCACCCATGTCCCGGACGTTTTGTGCGGTTGACAGCGGGAGGATTCGATCGGGGTGTTGCGTTTCCATCTAATGTTACCTTTCCGTAAACATCGGCAATTACGGGATCAGCCCAGGATAAGCCCGGCATCAGACAACAGGCGCCTGGCAATTATAACCCGCATGATTTCGTTGGTGCCTTCCAGGATCTGGTGAACCCGCGTGTCGCGGATATACCTTTCGAGAGGATATTCTTCCATATAGCCATAGCCGCCATGAATCTGCAGCGCCTGGTTACAAACGTCAAAACCAACGTCAGTTGCAAACCGTTTGGCCATGGCGGCATAGGTGGTTGCCTCGGCATCGTCAGTATCCAGCTTGAATGCAGCAAGGCGCACCATCTGCCGGGCGGCAACCAGGTCTGTTGCCATGTCAGCGAGTTTGAACTGCAGTGCCTGAAAGCTGGCCAACGGCTCACCAAACTGCCGGCGCTCCAGCATGTAGGCGCGAGCGCGATCGAGTGCGGCCTGGGCCGTGCCTACAGAGCAGGCTGCAATATTGATACGTCCACCATCAAGGCCTTTCATCGCAATTCGAAATCCATCACCCTCCCGCCCAAGCCGGTTTGACACTGGTACTGCGACATCCGCAAAAGTAATCTCACGGGTCGGCTGACTGTGCCAGCCCATTTTGGCCAGGTTTTTGCCAAACGAGATACCAGGCGTGTCTGCAGGAATAACCAGGGTACTGATGCCACGGCTGCCAATATCACTGGTGCGCACCATCACCACGAGCACATCCGTTTCACCAGCGCCGGATATAAACATCTTTGAGCCATTAACGATGTAGCGGTCACCATCAAGTACAGCACGGGTTTGCAGGGAGCCCGCGTCTGAACCTGCACCGGACTCGGTGAGGCAATAGCTGGCCAGGGTCGTACCGGCAGCAAGTGATGGGCAAAATGCCTCAGCTGTTTCGTGACTGCCAAACGTGGCAATCATCCAGGTTGCCATATTGTGAATCGAAACAAACGCCGTGGTAGAGGTGCAGCCCGCTGCCAGCCGCTCAAGAATCATCGCGGAGTCCAGGCGCGGCAATGCCATGCCGCCCACTGACTCTGGACAGTAAAGGCCACAGAACCCAAGCTCACCCGCGCGCGCGATGACATCCCGCGGAAAGTGTTTGTCCCGATCCCATGTTGCCGCACCTGGCGCCAGTTCTTCATTGGCAAACCGTTCTGCCAGCATCAGAAAGGCTGCCTGGTCCTCGCTCAGCGCGAAGTCCATGGGTTACTTGAGCGTTATGGTCATGTTAGCGTCACCTGCCGGTTCGCTCGCGAACCATCGCGCCGTAATCGTCTTGGTTTCTGTATAGAACCGAATAGCCTGCTTACCGTAAGCATGCTGGTCACCATAGAACGAGTTTTTCCAGCCGGTGAAGCTGAAGAACGGCAATGGCACCGGGATTGGAATATTGATGCCGACCTGACCAACCTCAATCTCACTCTGGAATTTTCGAGCCGCACCACCGGAATTGGTGAAAATTGATACGCCGTTGCCGTAGGGATTGTTGTTTATCAGGGCTATTGCGTCCTCCAGCGAGTCCGCATTGGTGCAAACGAGTACCGGCCCGAATATTTCTTCGCGGTAGATCGTCATGTCCGCCGACACATTGCCGAACAGGGTAGGCCCCACCCAGTTACCGTCTGGATAGCCATCAACAGTACATTCAGAACCATCGAGCAGGCACTCTGCACCCTCTGCCTTACCTGTTTCGATATAGCCCAGTATGCGCTGCCTGGCTGCTTGACTAATCTGCGGCCCATAGCCTGCACCCTGGTCGTTCCAGCCGCCCGGAGATACTTTGGCCATGGCGTCTCTTACATCACCTATCCACTGCTGCGCTTCACCTACCAGCACAGCCACCGAAATAGCCATGCAGCGTTGACCTGCCGCACCCACTGACGCGCCAATGAGTGCATTGATCGCCTGGCCCCTGTCGGCATCCGGCATAATAACCATATGGTTTTTTGCACCCGCCATGCACTGCACGCGCTTGAGGTTTTCGGTACCCAGGCGATACACATGCTGGCCAACCGGCACTGAGCCGACAAACGAAATGGCCCTGGTATCCGGGTGGGTGATCAAGGCATCAACTTGTTCCTTGCCGCCGTGAACCAGTTGGAGCACGTCCTTCGGAAAACCACACTCGTAAAACAGCTCAACCAGCCTGTTGGGTGTCATGGGGTCCTGCTCGGAAGGCTTCAGCACAAAGGTGTTGCCGCAGGCTATGGCGAGCGGGAACATCCACAGGGGAATCATGGCAGGAAAGTTGAATGGCGTGATGCCAACACAAACGCCAAGGGGCTGGATAAGACTGTAGGTATCGATTCCACGGGCAACATTCTCAGAGGTCTCCCCCATCATCATTGCCGGAATATTGCAGGCCTGTTCGGCAACCTCGATGCCACGCCAGACATCTCCCTGGGCATCGGCAAATGTCTTGCCCGTCTCCTGCGCCAGAATAGTTGCGATCTCATCCTGCTTGTCTTTCAGCAGCATCTGGTAACGCATCATCATGCGAGCACGTTCCGACGCAGGTACAGTGCGCCATTCCCTAAAAGCTGCTTTAGCCGCAGCAACGGCGCGATCGATTTCAGCTGGTGTTACGTAGGGTGCCTCTGCCAGCACCTCCTGGGTTGCAGGATTCGTCACTGCAATTCGCTGGCCGGCCTCGCTTGCGCGAAAGCCACCACCGACGTAAACATCGAGTACCCTTGACATGCATATTCTCCCTTTGGCGTAAGCCCACAACTGTACCAGATACATCCTACCGAATCCGCTGACGGCCAACCCATCCGAAGTGCCGCTGCAAACCCTCATCTGCCAGCAGATGAGAGAGCGAACCGTAGTGCCGCGCCAGTGTCATTTCATCAAACCGGTCATGGATGCCGTCGTGGCAGATTCGACACACGTAGATGCCACGGGCCAACTCATCACGCGAAAAATCAGCTTTGAACCGCTTGCGTCGATGCAGCTTTTTCGGGATGAGGTGATGGAACGTCAGCGCACAAAGACGTCCACAGCAGGGACAGGATCCCCGCCGTAAACCACGCGCGCGATACTCAAAGGTTTGTTCAGACATACGATGGTGTACGTATTTCTGCCGCGACTTTCTCACGTCGCAGGCATCGAGTGGGTTAGGATATGCTTTCAACAAGACAAAACAGACATCATGAGCCAATTTGAATCCGACATTACTTTGAGTCGGCAGAATGCAAACCTTTTCACGGGTCACATTAACCCGGCATGGAATATAGGTAACAACCCGAATGGGGGCTACCTGGTGTCGCTTGCCGTAAAGGCTATCAGCCTTGTCGTCGAGCATCCCGATCCCCTCTCAGTGACAACTCACTTCCTTCGGCCCGGTACGCCGGATGCTCCCTGCGATATTGAAGTTGAGGTGAGTCGCACCGGCCGCACGCTGTCTACGGTGAGGGCGCGTCTGATACAGGACGGTAAAACCCGCCTGGAAGTGCTGGCGGCGTTTGGTGACCTGGCCCAACCGGCCGGCATCGCAACTGACATTACCCTCGCGCCACCATCAATTCCGGCGCCTGATCTGTGTCCACCGCGTGACGGTGCATCCCAGG
Source organism: uncultured Pseudomonadales bacterium (assembly GCA_964351065.1). Lineage (GTDB taxonomy): Bacteria > Pseudomonadota > Gammaproteobacteria > Pseudomonadales > Azotimanducaceae > JANQJA01. Next base: position 1,670 of record CAYGNA010000218.1, on the reverse strand, counting down.
GTGTTGAACTACCCATAACACGGCGACTGGACATCAGGCTCGCGCCGGTTGACAGTCACGTTGCTGCGATCAACGGCTGGATACGGTTTATCGATGGTGCCGCACCTGACCCCCGCGCCCTGCTCCTGTTCTGCGACACCTTTCCGCCATCACCTTTTAGCGTGCTGGGCAGTGTCGGTTGGGTCCCAACACTGGAACTCACCGTGCACGTTAGACGAAGGCCGGCTGACGGCTGGATACAGGCACAGTTCAAGACAGACGATCTGCATGAGGGGCGGATGCTCGAATCCGGAGCACTCTGGGATAGCACCGGACAACTGGTTGCCCAATGCCGCCAGTTGGGTCTTGTCATGCAGAACAACGGGACCTAGAGGGCGTATATGTCCAAAGGACCCAGCAAAGCGCAAATTGGTGAACTTGGTCAGGACCTGTCTGCATTGAAGGACAGGCTGGAAGCACTGCTTGCAGCCACCGAGGCAGGAGAGCAACCAGTCAAACTCAAGGACAACCAGGGTCGGTTGACCCGAATGGACGAAATGCACAACCAGAGCATTCTCAAGGCCAACCGGAACGTCACCAAAAACCGCCTTCGCGCCGTGATCGCCGCGCAGGCAAGGCTTGCCAACGCGTCCTACGGCTATTGCGTGGAGTGTGATGAGCCAATTGCCTTTGCGAGACTAAAGGCCTATCCCGAGGCTCCGATGTGCATCAACTGCCAATCAGGGGCCGAATGACGCCATGATGTTGGGCTGTCCGGTACGCGCAGTCATGCCGCCATCAGCAACTATGGTTGCACCGGTAATATAGCTCGCATCTGATGAGGCGAGAAACGCGACAATCCCTGCCATCTCGTCTGCCTGCCCTGCACGGCCCAGCGGAATCGACGCTTCCCAGGTATTCAACAATGCGGGCGATCGTTCAATACCAGCGCTGAGACCCGTCCTGATCAACCCCGGGCAGAGTGCATTGATCCTGATGTTATCCACACCGTGATCGACGGCAATGGAACGGGTGTAATTCACTACTGCACCTTTTGCCGCGTTATAGGCGCTGAAGGCATAGTCACCCCCCAATCCGGATATGGACGCCGTATTCACAATTGCGCCACCACCCTGCGCCTGCATAACGGGTATGGCGACCTTGCAGCCATAAAAGACGCTGTTCAGGTCAACTGCGATCACCCGATGCCAATCTTCGAGCGGCGTCATGGGGGTTGTCCCAAACGAGCCTATGCCAGCGTTGTTAAACATGACGTCCAATTGGCATCCTTTTGCAGCCAGCCAGGCCACGCCCGCCTCAACAAGATGCTTGACCGCCTCGAAGTCAGCCACATCAGCCGCGACAAAATGACCGCGATCACCGAGGACCGACATCACATCAGCTGCATCGTCAGCAATATCTGATACAACGACAAAAGCGCCTTCCTCATAGAAACGTTTGGCCGTGGCCGCACCAATACCAGATGCACCGCCAGTGACAATGACACCCTTGCCCTCGAATCGTTTGGTCATCTACTTTACCTTTTCTTGTGGATTTTTGACTGGATCGGACACTGGGATTTCTCCGCTCCGCGGCTTCGCCGCTCTGGTCGAAATGACGCGAGTGGGGACCTCGTCGAGGGCCCGCGCTTTACAATGTCATCTCGACCGGAGGCCCGCCCCGAACTTGTC
>CAYGNA010000217.1:4564-6950 GCA_964351065.1 uncultured Pseudomonadales bacterium | reverse complement strand
GCCTTGATATATCGCCCCAACCCGAAGGTCTGTCTTACCAGTTTGATGAGAAAGGAAACCTTGTGCATTTTTGTTGGTTTGAGGGTTTGACCCGTCAACTTACTATCCAATCAGAATCCACGGTCGTGGCCCAAGCATTCAATCCACTCGACTTTCTGCTGTACCCAGCTGACTTTTTTACAGTGCCTTTCAGCTATTCGGATGAACAAAAGGCATCTCTGGCCTCCAGCCTGAAATTCGATCCTATCTCGGAGCCGCTGCTCAACTATGGGGCGGCTATTCTGGCAGACTCTAATGCCGATACCGTCACTTTCATTACGAATCTCACCAGGCAAATGCATGATGACTTCACCCTAGACTACCGACAGTTCGGTGAACCCTACGAACCAGACAAAACCTACCAGTTAAAAACCGGCTCCTGCCGTGATTTGACGTGGATGCAAATTAATCTGTTACGAAAAATGGGTTTTGCTGCCAGATTTGTGAGTGGGTATTTCTATTTTCCCAGCGAAAGCCACATCTTTGAATTGCATGCATGGCTGGAAGTTTTCTTGCCCGGGGCAGGATGGGTAGGTCTGGACCCGAGTCACGGAATTGTGGTCTCCCAGGGTCACATTCCCATTATCTCCAGCGCGAATTTTGAACAAGCCATGCCAGTGACGGGCACCATCAGGGGAGAAGCGACTTCCATCTTGAGCACCAACGTCTTGATAGAGGCGCAGGACTGAGAAAGAACACATGTTGGGGCCAAAAGTCTAACTTGGCCACACATGGCATTTTAAGTTTTACTGGCGACGAAGCTGGTACTGTCTGGATCAGTCGATTGCCCGGGATTTAGCCTGTGGCCAGTACCTGTCTCTTAACTGGCGCTTGTAGAGTTTGCCGGTCGGGTGACGCGGGAGTTGGGCCTCAAAGTCAATTGAGCGTGGGCATTTCGCGTGGGAAATCTGTTCCCGGCAATAGTTGATCAGCTCAATAGCCAGGCTGTCGCTGGCCAGTTCTGGCTGCGATAGCTGTACTACCGCCTTTACCTCTTCGCCAAACTCATCGTTTGGCACGCCAAAGACCGCCACGTCGATAATCGCCGGATGACCTACCAGGCAGTTTTCGACTTCCTGTGGGTAAATATTCACGCCGCCCGAAATAATCATGAATGACTTGCGATCCTGCAGGTAGAGATAACCCTCGGCATCAACGTAGCCGATGTCGCCCAGGGTCGACCAGCCTTGTGGCGTTTTTGCCGCCGCAGTTTTCTCCGGATCCTTGTAATAGCTGAAGTCAGATCCATTGGCAAAGTACACGGTCCCCGGTTGGCCGACCGGCACCTCACAAAGATCGTCATCCAGGATGTGGATCTCACCATGAATTGCCCTGCCTACACTGCCCTTGTGGTCAAGCCACTCTGTGCTCGTAATGGCCGTTGAGCCATTGGCCTCGGTGCCGGAGTAGTATTCGTACAGCACTGGGCCCAGCCACTGCATCATTTGTGCCTTGACCGAGATTGGGCAGGGCGCGGCGGCGTGGATTACATAACGAAGGCTACTGGTGTCATGGCGTTGCCGTATTTCCTCTGGCAGCTTCAGCAATCGCACGAACATGGTGGGTACCCACTGGCTATGGGTAATCTGGTGTTTGTCGATTAATGCCAGCGCTTGTTCGGCGTCAAACTTCTCCATGATGACGGCGGTGCCACCAAACCGCGTCACCATCAGGTTGTAACGCAGCGGGGCCGAGTGATACAGCGGCGCGGTGGAAAGATAGCGCACGGTGTCATCAATGGCGTGCATCAAAACGCGCTTTTGGAGCAGTGCCGATACAGTGCCCAGCGGAGCGCCGGTGAGTGGAAAGCGAACGCCTTTAGGCTGACCTGTGGTGCCGGATGAGTAAATCATCTCGGCGCCCTCGCTCTCGTCTTCCAGCGGGTGTGTTGGGCAGTCTGCCAGCCCCGATTCCCAGGTGCTGCCTACCTGCAAAACGTGCAGGCCGGCCAGCACGGCTTCACTGGCCTTGTTGGCGTGAAGGGGCGAGGTGATCAGGATTTTGGCGTCGCTGTTGGTGAGGATGTAGTCGACCTCAGCGCGCTGAAACAGGGTGGATATGGGTGTGAAGTAGAGCCCGGAGCGTTGCGCTGCCCAGGCAATTTTCAGGTATTCAACGTGGTTCTCCAGCAGGATGGCAATGCCATCCCCCGGTTTTAACCCGGCGCGCCTGAACAGGTGAGCCCCCTGGTTGGAGGAACGCTCAAGTTCTGCGTAGGTGACTGACTGGCCGGCATCTGCCCCCAGGGCCACCATCGTGTAGGCGATTTTGTCTGGCGGGTGTTTCCCCGGGAACATCAGGCGCTCCAGTGGTTTCTTGTGCTGCTAATAGTTGGTGCTATTTAGTC
>CAYGNA010000217.1:0-4464 GCA_964351065.1 uncultured Pseudomonadales bacterium | reverse complement strand
TTAGTCAGTGCTCTTGGGCGTGAAAGCTGGCATGGGAAATGGGGCGATATTGCTGCCTTTGGCCTCGCTGATGCGTGCGACCCCCTCTTTTGCCACCTCGTCGATGCGGACAATTGAATGCATGGGGATATAGGACCGGTTGACGTCCTCAAACTCAGCCTTCAGCTTTTCCTGGCTTGGGTCTACAACAAGCTTGCTGCGCTCACCAAACACCATCTCTTCTATCTCGATGAACCCGTACAGGTCACTTTGGTAGATCTGGCGGGCAAAGACCTCATAGATTTCACCCTGATTGTAGAAGATAACCTTGTAGATCGGTTCCATAGGCATTTCAATTGTCACCGTTGAGTCTGGTAGATGAGTCTGGTAGTTGAGTTTTCGGCTTACGCCGGTTGAAGTCAAATAAAACACGCCGAAATGGCGATATGGGTCGTGTGACCGCACATTTCAAGCGTCAATTTACCTGTTGTCCGCCGCTCCTGGTGACTATAATGGCTGCCCTTTAATGTGGAGCGGTTCTGCAGTGAGCAAGGTTTTTATCAAAACGCACGGTTGCCAGATGAACGAGTACGATTCATCGCGGATGCTCGACCTGCTGCGCGACGCTGCGGGATATGAGGTTACCGACTGTGAAGATGAAGCTGACCTGCTCCTGCTGAACACCTGCTCAATCAGGGAGAAGGCCCAGGAAAAAGTGTTTCATCAGTTGGGACGCTGGCGCGAGTTGAAGGAAAAGAATCCGGCGCTCAAGATTGGCGTTGGTGGTTGCGTGGCGAGCCAGGAAGGAGCCGCAATCAGTCAACGTGCGCCTTACGTGGACGTGATCTTTGGCCCGCAGACCCTGCATCGACTGCCCGAGCTTATTGCAGCGTCCGGTACCGCTGAAAGTGCTGTCGTGGATATTACTTTCCCGGAAATTGAGAAGTTCGACCGCCTGCCTGAACCCTCGTTTGATGGACCGTCGGCGTTTGTCTCAATTATGGAAGGCTGCAGCAAGTATTGTACTTTCTGCGTTGTGCCATACACACGCGGTGAAGAGGTCAGTCGCCCGGTCAGGGACGTGTTGGCTGAGATTATGCAACTTGCAGCAAAGGGTGTGCGGGAAGTTAACCTGCTGGGTCAAAACGTTAATGCCTATCGTGGTGACCTTGGTGATGGCACGGTGGCAGATCTTGCCTGGCTGATCAGCATCGTGGCGGATATTGAAGGAATCGATCGAATTCGATATACAACCTCCCACCCGGTAGAGTTTTCTGACAGCCTGATAGACGTTTATGCCGAAGTCCCCGAGCTTGTCAGCCATCTGCATCTGCCGGTTCAAAGTGGTTCTGATCGCGTGCTGGCGCGCATGAAGCGTGGCCACACTGTACTCGAGTACAAATCGAAAATTCGCCGCCTTAGATCAATAAGGCCTGACATCAGCATGTCATCCGACTTTATTGTTGGTTTTCCGGGTGAAACCGACCAGGACTTTGAGGCAACAATGAATCTCATTCGTCAGATTGGCTTTGATCACTCTTTCAGCTTTATCTATAGCGCGCGACCGGGTACGCCGGCGGCGGATCTGCCCGACGAGACCCCCATGGCGGTCAAGAAGGAGCGGCTGCAAATTCTGCAGCAGCGCATCAACCAGCAGGCGATGGAAATCAGCAGGCGTATGGTGGGTCGCACAGAACGCGTGCTTGTCACGGGTATTTCCAAGCGTGATCCAGGCCAGTTGCAGGCCCGCACTGAAAACAATCGGGTGGTCAATTTTGCTGGCATGCCCAATCAGATTGGTGGGTTTGTCGACGTTACAATCTCCGAGGCGCTACCGAATTCGCTGCGTGGGGTGCTCGCGCAATAGCGCGGGGACGGGGTCATCACCAGCACTTGATGAACCCCCAATCAAGACTTTTCCTTGCCGGTGCAAGGGTATAAGCTATCTTCTCATCAACTGATACTTACGAGTTTGGACGCAAACACTCAGCCCCACCAGATTGTTCTGGAACCCAACGATAGTAACCAACTCGCCGCGCTTTGCGGCCCTTTTGACGCACATCTCAAACAAATCGAAAAGCGTCTAGGCATTACCATCAAAAATCGCGGTAACGATTTCCAGCTGATTGGGGAAGATCGCGTGGTTTACGCTGCGGGAGAATTGCTAAGCCATCTGTATCGGGAGGTTGGTGCAGGCACTGCACTGACGTCCGATATGGTCCACCTGTTCCTGCAGGAGTCTGGTGTTGATGCACTGGCGCGGCACGAGGCCGACGGTTCGGATGACATCATTGCAACGCGCCGCAAGAGCGTAAAACCCAGAGGCGCAAATCAAATTGGCTATGTTCGTGCGATTCGTGAGCACGATATCAATTTTGGAATCGGGCCAGCCGGTACGGGCAAGACGTATCTTGCCGTTGCCTGCGCCGTGGAAGCCCTGGATCAGGACCGTATTCGTCGAATACTGCTGGTGAGGCCTGCTGTTGAGGCGGGCGAGAAGTTGGGCTTCCTGCCGGGCGATCTCAGCCAGAAGATTGATCCCTACCTGCGTCCACTGTACGACGCCCTGTATGAAATGCTTGGTTTCGAGCGGGTCGAAAAGCTCATCGAAAAGAACGTAATTGAAGTCGCCCCGTTGGCTTATATGCGTGGGCGCACGCTCAATGATTCGTTTATTATTCTCGATGAGAGCCAGAACACGACAACTGAACAAATGAAGATGTTTCTGACCCGCATTGGCTTCGGTTCTACCGTTGTCGTGACGGGTGATATCACCCAGGTAGATCTCCCGCCCAAAACCCGGTCTGGCTTGCGCCATGTGCTGGGTGTGCTGACTGATGTCAAGGGGATCTCCTTTACCCACTTTAGCCCGAAGGATGTTGTGCGCCACCCGCTGGTCCAGCGCATTGTTGAAGCTTATGAACGTCACGAGTCAGCGGACGAAGCCGGCAGACCCGGCTAGTCCAATGAACGCCAAAATCGAGATCGATATCCAATGGGCTACCGATCGCAAACCCCGCTTCCCGAATAATGGAAAGATTCGCCGCTGGCTGACGCCTGCTGTTTCTGCGTTGCATGACAGGCCCGTCGAAATTTCAGTGCGAATTGTCGATACAGAAGAGATGGCAGATCTCAATCAGACCTGGCGTGGTAAATCCGGGCCGACAAATGTATTGTCCTTCCCATCAAACATCGAGGACGAGCAGGGGCGCTACCTGTTGGGGGACCTGGTGATCTGTGCAGACGTGGTGGTTGCGGAGGCACAGGCGCAGGACAAAGAGCTATCAGCGCACTTCTGCCACATGCTGATTCATGGAATGTTGCACTTGTCAGGTTTTGATCACGTGATCAGCGCTGAGGCAGAGGAGATGGAAAGCTTGGAGCGCCAACTTCTGGCGGATCTGAATTTTCCCGATCCTTACCTTGCACAGTCTGGAATTGAGGGAAGCAGTAATGAGTGAGGACGGCAGCGACCAGTCGAAAACCTGGCTTGAGCGATTGTCACAGGTTTTCTCCGGTGAACCATCATCCAGATCTGATCTGATTGAACTGTTGCGCAGCGCAGAGCAGCGAAATCTGCTGGATGCTGAAGCACTCAGCATCATTGAAGGTGCGATGACCGTTGCAGATATGCAGGTCAGGGAAATCATGATTCCAAGATCCCAGGTAACCATGGTCAAACTCGATGCTGAACCTGAGGACTTTCTCCCGGTTATTATTGAGTCCGGGCACTCTCGTTTCCCGGTCATAGGTGACAAGCCGGATGATGTCGTCGGCATTCTGCTCGCCAAGGATCTGCTGACTCTGGCGCTGAAGGATAGTCGGAACAGCCGCTTCAACATGAGAGACCTGCTGCGTCCTTGCACCGCGATTCCCGAGAGCAAACGATTGAACGTTCTGCTGCAGGAATTTCGTAGTACGCGCAATCACCTCGCCGTGGTCTACGATGAGTACGGTGGCGTATCGGGTATTGTCACTATCGAGGACGTACTTGAGCAGATTGTTGGTGAAATCGAGGATGAATTTGATTTCAGCGAAGAGGACTATATCAAGAAGCACGACGAGAATAATTACATCATCAAGGCGCTGACGCCGATTGATGAATTTAATGCCGTGTTTAATGCGGGTTTCAGCGAAGGGGACTTTGACACGATTGGTGGCTATGTGACGCAGTATTTTGGCCATCTTCCCAAGCGTGATGAAAGAATCAATATTGATGGTTATCGCTAAAAGTGCTCAATGCGGACAATCGACGCATCAGGTTGCTGCAACTGACAACGCCCGACAGCTGATCCCTTGTTTCCCCTCAACGTGCCGTTTCTCAATCGGCGACCCCATGTGGCCAAGGCGCTTGCGCTTGATGCCACCTCGCTGGGTGCTGGCTGTCTCTACCCGTTTGCCTTCAGCCCGTTTGGCTTCTGGCCCCTTGGTTTAGTTTCAATTGCCCTGCTGGCCTGGGTCTCCGCTAGAGGTCTAGCGAGCGGG
>CAYGNA010000216.1:4630-7007 GCA_964351065.1 uncultured Pseudomonadales bacterium | reverse complement strand
ATGACATCTGGATTGCGGTTGTCACCGGCGCCGGTGAACGGGCGTTTTGCGCCGGTGCTGACCTCAAGCACCGGGCTGTAGAACGAGACGCCAGCGAGAGTGAGCGTGCTGCCTGGCGCCAGATGGCCGCCGAAACCCGCTCCCTGAACGAGCGCTGGCATTTCCCCAAACCGGTGATTGCCATGGTCAACGGCTTTGCGCTTGGCGGCGGACTGGAGCTTGCCATGTCAGCAGACATTATTGTCGCAGCAGATCATGCCGAGTTTGGTTTGCCCGAACCTCGACGGGGACTCATTGCTGGCGCAGTTGGCGTCCATCGCCTGCCCCGTCAGATTGGCCTGAAGCCAGCCATGGGTTACCTTTTGACCGGGCGTCACATGACAGCTGCAAGAGCCTATGAGTTAGGGCTCGTCAATGAAGTTGTCCCCCTTAATGAACTGCGAGACAAGGTCGAAAACGAGTGGCTGCCCGACATTTTGCGATGCGCACCATTGGCCGTGCGAGCTACCAAAGAAGCGACCATGCGAGGACTGGATTATCCCCTGGCGCAGGCTTTCTACACGCCCTATGAATCTGAACTACGCCGTCAGCATAGTCAGGACGCCCTGGAAGGCCCACGTGCATTTGCAGAAAAACGTACACCCGACTGGCAAGGCAAATAAAAGGCAAAAAAAAGCCCGGTTCAGACCGGGCTTTTTTGGACTGTCAGAGCATCCACTCAAAACTGAGTGAAAAACCGGTACCCGGCTTCTCGACAAAAGTTTCGATACCCTGCTGCGCAATAACAACCTCCTCGTTCAACAGGTTCTGTAGCTTCAGCTTCAGCGTCATGGTATCCGTTGGATACCAGCTGTAGGTAACGTCCAGCGAGTTAAACGGCTGTTCAAACGAGTCAGGCGTACCTAGTCGACCCGCGGTATAGAGGCGCTCGCCAAACACGTTGTAAACAATCGTTGCCGAGTGATTGCCATCCATTGAGTCGAAGCCAAGCAGTACGTTCAGGACATAGTCAGAGGCGCCCGCGAGCTTACGCGTTGGGTTAGTAGGCGCATCAGCACGCGTGCCTGCAATCAGCTCAGAATCCTGCAAGGTGACGTTACCCTGGACAAAAAACGCTTCCCAGAAGTCACCCAGGAAAGCCAGTTCCTTGATACCCTCAAGCTCGAGACCAGTGACGTTACCTGACGCCGCGTTGATAATCTCGCGGGCCCGGTTAGTATCACTGGCTGGCGTCTCGAAGAACTCAATCGGATTGGTAATATCTTTGTAGTAAGCAGTCAACGTCAGGTTATCCCCGTTGGAGAAAAACCATTCCGCACGCAAATCAAGGTTGGATAGTTCAGCTGGCAGAACGCCTGGGTTACCCGCGGTAATAAAGCCGGTTCGGGCATCGACATAACTTGCATCAGTAATTTCACGCAGGTCAGGACGAACAACCGTCTCACTCCAGCCAAACCGCAACTGGAATACCTCAGCCCAAAGATCACCCATGTAGGTCAGTGAAACTGCAGGATAATAGTCATCACGACTGAGCGAACCCGCCTCCAGTACAGCTGGATCTGTGCTGATCTGGGGCGCTGCAACCGTAAATGCCCAGATATTCCAGTCAAGTGCAACCTGGCGGTAGGACTCCCACCGGGCACCCGCCGCGACGCGCCAGGTGTCGTTGATGGTCCAGTCAACTTTACCAAAGGCGGCATCGGTGATGGTCGCAGCCAGGTAGCTCTGGTTGTTGGTACCGGTCAAGCCAAGCACAAAATCGTTGGCGGGATTGGTAATGTTGGCGTCCGAGAAAACGCTGCCAATTGGCCCATCAACCACACCAATATCAGCCACGGTCAGCGGTCCAAGGCCAAACTGGGTCTGGCGATACTGCCTTACCTTCCTGGCATAGTCCCAGCCACCACTAACTTCGATGGTGGAGCGAACAGTGCTGAACGGCACCGTCAGCTGCCAGCCATAGTTCAGCACCTCATCATCGAGATCCGTAAAGCGATAATCTGCCGCAGAAGCATTACGCGTTACGCGTGAGGTTGATATCACCGGGTTGAAGCCACCGTCTGTGGTTGTCTCAGACGCAACAGCAACCTCGTTAGGGATGCTGGTTTGCGCTGTCGCGTCAGTGTACTGCCACTCTACTTTGGTGCCCTCCGGAATCCACGCAAGCGGCAGCCAGGGCAACTTTTCCTGGGTTGAAGTGCCCGCGTAGTGCTCGCCTTTGACCTGGTTCACCAGCATGTTGCGCTCTTCAAACTTGGTTTCTGTTCTCCGGAAGCCAAGCCCGCTGGACAATTGGCGGTTCTCATTGAAGAAGTCACTCAGGCGCCCCTCGTCGTCGGTATTGGGGATGTAGAGAGAAGTTGTTGAAATATTGTGG
>CAYGNA010000216.1:0-4620 GCA_964351065.1 uncultured Pseudomonadales bacterium | reverse complement strand
CGCCCAGGCCGGCCCCACCAGCGGGGGGGCGCCGCCTCACGTTCCAGGTTCTGCTCCTGGTCTGCAAAGTCGCGGGCGAACGCCTCGGTCTTGCGCCATTTCGAGGAATAGCCACCACCCACGGCAAATCCTACTTCCCAGTCATCAGACAGGTAGAAGTTGTTACCAATCGTACCCTTGATACCGATATCAGGATTATCGCCCTGAGGCGTCAAGGACAGGGTTCGATTAAGCGCAAGTGCGAGGTCCCTGTTGACAGCCTGGGCATCCGCCAACACTGCTGTGGCATTACCTTCCTGCCGTAGCGTATTCAGGATGCTCTGGTTATCCAATTGTCCCCTGAACCGGGTAATTGCATTCACCAAAACAGGCGACAGAGCACGCGAACCGTCGTCTGTGCCCAGATCATCATCTCCGCCGCCCTGGTACGTCAGCAAATCGTTGGCTTCCGAGTTCCAGCCACCACTGACCTCAAGTTGGAGGGTAAAGCTGTCAGGGATTCCCCTGGTTCGAATATCCACATTGCCACCGCCAAACGACGCTGACTGGTCAGGAGAGTAGGACTTCTGGACAGCCAGAGACTCAACAATCGCCGTCGGAAAGATATCCAGCGGGATGACGTTTCGAGTCAGGTCTGGTGACGGAATCGTGGCACCATTAAGGGTAGAACTGGAGTAACGCTCACCCAGGCCCCGGACGTAGATAAACTTGTCGTTAACCAGTGACAGACCAGCAACACGACGCAGCGCCGCGGCAACCGTCGAATCACCGATGCGGCCGATCATTTCAGCACCAATCATATCGGTGACAACATCACTTTCCATACGCTCGCTAACGAGCGTCTCGGCAGAATTCTGCAGTCGGGCCTGTACAACAACTTCTTCCATTTCCGCCGCCTGCAGCGGCGAATGGATCAGCAGGCCAGTTGCTGCGAGCGCACACAAGGTCGGGCTAATTTGACCGACTCTTTTCATACTTGACCTCTCTTATTAGTTCTCTAATGGAAAAAAAAGAGCGCCCGGATTCTGTCCGGGCGCCAGTTCCCTTTTATTCGAACCAAAGAGGCACACTACGAGATCCATCATGGATACCGTAGGTCCAGTTCAGCGTCCAGTCTGTAATAGCAGTGGAAAGTGCACCATATCGACCTGAAGCAGGCGCGGTTGCAGTAGGTGCAGCACCGTTAACAACCATTGAGGCTGGCGCGATCGTGTAGATGGGCGGGGTGCCCTCAAGTATTTGCCAGTCGGAATCAGCCGCTGCGGTGAGGTTAGCCGCTGCCGCACCCGCTGCACCTGCCGGGGCAAACTGGTTGCCACCATTTGTCGTGAGGAAAGTTGCGGTTGGTGTGCCACCAATAGTGCCACCCGCATCGGGTTCGTTACAGGTGAAGATTGTGGAACTGATCATTGCATCGCCGTTGGCGAACGCCAGATCGGATTCACGATAAGGACGCACACAGTAGTTGGCGTCGCTTGAATCTGTACCTATCGTGACAACCAGCGAATCACTGATGACAGGATAGTTACGTTCCCTGATCATCCAGCCTGCACCCGGATCATGGGTTGCGGTTGCAGCACCATTCGGTGAGACGATACAAGTAAGGTTGGTGATTACAGGGCGGCTGTTGATGTTAGCGTTAGCTGCGGTATCTGATACAACACCCGCAGACCAACTGGCTACACCATCGGACTCAATACAGTGATTGCCGTCTGTCTCGGACTGGATGACCAGGGCATTGGTAATCGTGCCGTTGTAACCTTCATCGATGTCAATCGAGTCGTCCCGTACATACAGGGCAACGTAGTTCTGGATGTCAACCGATCCGCCGAACATCTCAATACCATCGTCATAGGACGAATAGATCTCGAGGTTTCGGACAATGGTGTTCTTGCCAACGCCGCCAAAAGAAATACCGTTCAACTCATCACCATTCGCCACTTCTGCGCCGGTATGTTTGGTGCGTACGTATTCAAGACGCCCTGAGCTATCAAGGTAGTTACCGCCGCCATACTGGGATTCATCCAGACCGGCAGCACCTTCAGCACGCACATTACACTCGCCATTCAACGCCAGTGTGCCCTGACCCGTGACACGACCATTGGCATCAACGGCCAGTGCACCGGTATAGGGACAACGGTTGCTGATACCAAACCCGTTGATAACCATGCCACCCCACTGCTGGACTGCGTCAAATGCGAGTGTTGCTGCACCACCAGCAGCGACAGCACGCTGACTCTCAATATCAGAAACCGAGGTGAACGTGATAGGTGCTACTGCTGTACCAACGGCAAAAATCTGCGAGCCACGCATGATAATCACAAACTGCTGCTGGGACTGGAATGCCAGGGTTGCGCCAGCTTCAACCGTCAGGGTTGGGCCATCGCCGCCTTCAATAATACCTGCTGCGGTAAGCTCTGCGTTGTTGGTGTAGTTCTCACCAACAAACAGGCTACCCTGGAAAATGTGCGCGCCGCCGTTGGCAAGCGCAGGCACGGTCATATCAACGGTAAGGTTGTTACCCGCGTCAACAAAAGTGGGGGTGTAGGTGCAGTCCAGACCGTCATAGGTACCCTGAATTGTCTGACCACCCGTGTTGGTGTACGACGCACACGGATTGACATCCGGTGTAGGCGTGGTTGTCGTATTGTTGCTGTTGTTAACCGAGTTATCGGTAGAATTGTCTGCCGTTGCCGGCGAGATAACGATATCGCCACTGTCACAACCGGTCAGAGTACCTGCGAGAGCACCGCCCAGCGCAAGCGCGACAATCAGCTTTTTGCCCATTCCCTTCATTGTTTACCCCTGGTTTTGTGTTTAGGTAGTTAGGTGTCGGAACGACCGAACGCGCGCAGTCTAAGGGCAGGCTGTTAAGGGCAAATAAATGATTGTTAAGAAGAATTAAATTTTTCCGGGAGCCATTCTTAAAGGATTTGTTAAGGAGATCCTGCGGGTTGCCTAAAGCGCCCGGTTACACGGCACAATACGGTAGATCAGGCGTCCAGGGAGAAACCTTTCGATAAGGATCGGGTCATTAACTTCTTCCGCTACCGCGCGGTATATCTGGCCACCCAGACCTACCCTGACGCGAGGGTCCATCTTGATGTAATCATGCCATTTGCGCGTCGGTGCAGCGTCTACGTATAGCTGCCCATCAATCACAACCACCATCAGATTGACCGTATAAGGATGCTGCGGCCTTGTTTCCAGTGCGAGCACCTTGAAGTCCGATGCAAAGGCAAATGATTCACTGTGTGCCTCAAGGCCACGCAGTTCGCCGCGGGGAAAAGGATTCAATGCACTCTGACAGCCGCCGAGCATGAGGAGCGCCAGGAGACACACGACTGTTTTCATCAGTTCTGCAACTTTCAGGACAAAGGCCCATCTTATATGATGCGCCTTATGGTTTTGCGCGCTCTTGCCTTCGTTGCTCAAGCAAAAAAGTAATATGAACTTCAAACTCATTGTGAAATCAATTGGCGCTGGCCTGCTGGTGCTTGCGCTGGCCGGTGCCGCGTGGATGGAACTTGTTCATGACCGCATTTTTCCCAAACGTTTTGGGGTTGTTGAGGCAGGTCAGATTTATCGTAGTGCCCAGTTGCACCCGGCATTGGTGGGCGATGTGCTGGTTGATAACGGTATTAAGTCAGTGGTGGATCTCCAGTACTGGGAAGATAAACCCTTTCTGGTTGCAGAAAAGCGTGCAATTGAGCAACTGGGTATCACCCAGCACCGGTTTCCGCTGAACGGGAACGGCACCGGAGACATCGAGCACTACGCGCTGGCGATTCGCGAAATACATGACGCAGTTGGTCGCGGAGAACCGGTGCTGGTGCACTGTGCCGCTGGCGCCCAGCGTACAGGTGGCGTACTTGCCGCCTACCGGACGCTGGTGCAGGGCAAATCTGCGGCGCTGGCAGTAGACGAAATGGAACTGTATGACTGGGACCCGGTTAAAGACCGGGTGTTGCTGGAATATCTCGATGACAACCTGCCTACGCTGGCTGTTCGCCTGGTTGAACTGGGCGTTATCCCGGCGGTACCGGACGAACTGCCCCGCTTTGCCATCCAGCGACCCAATACCTGAGGTCAGGGACCCCGGACACAGATCATGCAATCTTGGGCATGGAATCTTGAACCTGGAACCTGGAACCTGGAACCTGGGGAATGGGACCTGGAACCTCGTGTGTAAGATGAGTTGCTGACGCGCCGAATACTGTATATATTTACAGTTAACTGTATATATGAACAGTACTTCCCTGTATGCCCGGTTACGCTGAACTTCATTGTATTTCCAACTATTCTTTCCTGCGTGGAGCCTCACATCCGGAAGAACTGGTATCGCAGGCTGCCCTGCTTGGCTACCGGGCCATTGCTATTACCGACGAGTGTTCCATGGCAGGTATTGTCAAGGCGCATGTGGCGGCCCGCGACTATGGCATCACGCTGATTGTCGGCAGTGAATTTCATCTTGAAGAAAACATTCACCTCATCCTGCTGGCGGCAAGTCGCACAAGTTACGGGCAGATCTGCCACCTGATTACTACCGGGCGCCGGCGCGCTGACAAGGGTGAATACCGGCTCTCAATCAAGGACCTGGCGTTTGGGCTTGGCGAGAGC
>CAYGNA010000215.1:0-7008 GCA_964351065.1 uncultured Pseudomonadales bacterium | reverse complement strand
ACGGGCGATCAGTTGCCCGGCGTAATCATTCTGTTCAAGCTGCAGCGCGTTCTCTCGAATCATCAACTGCCGCCTGGCATCTACATCCAGCAATATTTCCAGATCACGTTGCCGCTGTTGCAGGTTGGCTTCAGCCAGGCCGAGTCTGCGCAGTCGCATTGACAAGGCAGTAGTGTCAGACGTGACGAGCCACCTGGACCATTCATCGTGACCAAAGATCTCGCCGAGTGATGCCACAAGGTCTGGTTCTGCATCTTTTTCAACAAGTGCGCGGGCCAGGCGCAGTGGCGGCAGCGAACCAATTTCGTGCCGGGCCAGGGTAAGTTGCTCTTTTCTGTCCTGTAGCCGCAGCGCAGCATCGCGATAGTCCCCAAGCGCGACCGCCTGCCCCGATTTTTGTTCGATGGCGTAAGCCAGACCAACATGAGCCTGTCGAGAAGCTTCGTGCCACGGGTACCTGATAACAAGGTAGCGCCAAAGATTTGCCGCAGCGCCAAAGTCACCTTCACTCATTTCAAGCTGTGCCAGTGCCGCAATGGCCGCCGGCCCATAATGGGCTGTTGTGGTAATGCTCGCCAATGAACGTCGCGCGACCCTAACGTTATCGCTGTTTGTTGCCAGGGAACCTAGCGAAATGGATGCAATGGCGAGTTGGCCACGTTCCTGCAGCAATGCCTGCTCCAGCGTGCCAGCCCTTGCGCTCACCAACCGGGACAATGATTCCTCCGCAAGTCTCCTGTCACCCGACTGCCAGGCAGTAACGCCGAGGTTGTAAAGTGCATAACTGGCTAACACATTATCGCCAGGGATTCGCCAGGCATTGGTGCGGGCTTCGGTGAGGGAGCCGGCCATACGTTGCGCTTCGGTCAGTAGAAATCGCCCTTCCGCGCTTTTTAGCAGGCGGGAACGGGTATCGATTTCCCCAAGCTCCTCACCAAGTAACTGAGCATCGCCCCGCTGCAGCGCCGCTCTTGCCAGGTAGTAGTGCAGCCGGTCACGATTCGGTGCAGCCAGGCTCAACGGGTCTATCGCATCAATGAGGCGATCAGCTTCAGTACGAAGTCCCATGTCAAGCGCAAGACCCGCCTGTGTCAGCAAAATTTCGCGTGCATTACTCTCAGCAAGGCCGCGCTTCTGGTAGTAGCTGGCACGAATATAGGCACTCTCTGGCTCACCCAAAAAATGGTGGTACAACACTTCACCGAGCGCGAGTGATGCAGGCAGGTCAGTAGGCTCAGCGCCTCGCACCTGCGCACCACAGGCGACAAGCATCACCAGCAGAATCCAGGCCTGTCGAATCATTAGCGGGAGACGCTGGCAGAGAACTCGGGCTGTCTGCTCGCGGTTCTGTCGGTGACTTTGAGCTCGACAAACACAGGCTCAAACGACTGCTCAAAGGTGATTGTAGTAGCACGCTTGTACTCGCGTTCATGCGGTCCCTCGCCGACAAAAAAAGCGGTTAGCTCGTTCGGGCCCTGTTTGGCATTGCCGACAAACAACGACTGAACACCACCCTGGTATAACGCCTCGCGCTGGCGCAGTGTATAGAGGTGATGAGCTACCTCCTGGCCATTTAGCTTCACGGTGACAGAATCCAGCGCAAACAGTTCACCCAGGTCCATGGACAGGTAAACTGCCACCCGGGAACTCGCTGGATAGAGCAGGTCTTCTTCCAGGATCTGCAGATCTGCATCCAGCAGCATGATCTCCCGGTCCAGAGACTCAAGCGTTTCATCAATACTGCCATCAGCCGGGTCCGCTTTTGCAAAAGTTGCAAATAGCAGACACACCACGAGAACAAGTCTTGCACCGGCCATCAGTCTGCTCCTCGCGATGCGCGCAGCAGGTCGCGCAGCCGATCAATATAGTGGTTTTCATCACCCGGTTTATAGCCGTGGTGGATATAGCGAATTGATCCGTCGCGATCCACCAGCACCGTGTAGGGCATGGATGACACGTCGTACTGCTTGCTGACAGTCTGCCCCCTGTCCAGCAGCAGCGGAAAAGAAACCCCGGCTCGCTCGGCCACTTTTCTTGCCTTGGCCTCGTCCGTATCAACGTTGACACCCAGTACGGTAAATCCCATGGGCTCGTATCGGCTCTGGATACGCTCAAGCACAGGCATTTCCTGGCGGCAGGGACCACACCAACTGGCCCAGAAATTCACCAGTACCACCTGACCACGATATTCTTCAAGGCGCAGGTTATCGCCTGCCATGCTCTTGAGAATAAAGTCTGGCGCAACTTCATCGAGATCAACAGCAGATGCTGAACCAGCCAGCAGCAGGGTTACGATCAGGAATAATTTTTTCATTGGTTAGCCTCCACAGCAGCGACCGTTTCGGGTCCCTTCATCTGGCTGATGCTGGCTGACAGGTACATTTCACCAGCACCATCAACCAGTATTGCGTCAATCCCTTCGAGCCGGTCGATCAATGCCAGCCCTGCAGCGCGACCCAGTACAAACACACTGGTCGACAGCGCGTCGGTGGTTGTTGCATCCGCACCCAGAATGGTGACACTCACCAGTTCCCTGGCAGAATCTCCGGTGACAGGATCTATGATGTGGTGATACCGAACGCCGTCCTGTTCAAAGTAACGTTCATAGTCACCGGACGTCGACACAGACACATCCATCAGGGGTAGTACCGCCACGTTGGCATCTGCGGCTCGTGGGTGACGTATACCTACCACCCAGGGTTGTCCTTTGCGGTCGCCAATAATGCGGCTGTCACCACCTGCGCTCACCATCGCATCATCTACGCCATGCTGCCGCAGTATTCGAATTCCATGATCCACGGCGTAACCCTTGGCGATGCCTCCGAGATCAACGTAAACCCCTTCATGGCCAAACGCGATCGAATGCCGACGCTCATTCATCAACAGATAGCGGTAGTTGATTGCGGCTATAGCTTCACGGAGCTTGTCATCGGACGGACGTTGTCCGTTCCTGAAATCGTAGAAGCGACCTGCTGATGCGTAAGTCACATCAAATGCACCACCGGAAAGGCGGGAGAAGGCAATACTCTTGTCGATCAGGTTATACAACTCTTCGCCAACTTCTACCTGCTCAGTGCTACCGAGAAGATTAAGGCGCGACAACATGCTGGTTTCGATATATGGGCTCATCAGGGCATCAATGCGACGCATCTCAGCCATCACATCATCAATCAAACTACACGCCTGCGATTGCTGTTCACTCCACAACTCAACATGAATGGGTGTGCCCATAATCGCAGCGTCACCCGTAAACCAGGCGCCACCGTCAATCTCTTCACCCTTCACACAGCCATTGGCTCCGGGAGTTGCTGCCTCGGAGAAATCGAACACCAGCACCAGAATGAGGAGTGCAATTCCCAACTTGAACATGACATGTAACCTCTTTTGTTACGCAAAGCGCTTTCAACGCACAAGCGAAATATTCGCTCTCGGCGACAGTGTTAATCATGTTGTCAGGCAATTGCCACGCGAGTTTCCGATTCTGTGGGCGAGATCATTCCCGTTATGTGACGGGGCACACGATTAGGCTCGCGACACGACCAAATTTGCTGAATGTCACGTGCCGAATTCGGCCGGTACCAAAATTCACAGCCTGAGAGCACAACGTACTGCCACACACAGGGTCAGTTGCTTTCAGGTTGATCCGACTCTATAACAACAGGCAGGTACCAAAACCGGGAAGGAGATAGAAATGACCATTGATACACTCGTTACATCCGCTGGTCAGATAATGTATGACCGATTTCATTTCGCCGAGGCAACCAGGCACGGAAATCTGCTGCTGTGTTCCGGTATCCTCGGAACTGATGCCAAAGGCAAATTA
This sequence comes from uncultured Pseudomonadales bacterium, assembly GCA_964351065.1. Taxonomy (GTDB): domain Bacteria; phylum Pseudomonadota; class Gammaproteobacteria; order Pseudomonadales; family Azotimanducaceae; genus JANQJA01. The sequence goes on along the minus strand of CAYGNA010000215.1, from coordinate 3,185 downwards.
CCCGACAGTATTGAAGCAGAGTTAGACCTGGCCTGGCAGAAGGTTGGGGCACTTCTCGAACATGCCGGCGCGTCCTTCGGCGATATCCTGGAATACACCAGCTATCATGTTGGCCTGCAGGCAAATATGGCAGCCTTTATGGCTGCACGGGACAAGCATCTCACGGCACCCTGGCCAGCGTGGACCGCCATCGGTATCACGGAACTGGCAGTTCCTGGGGCTCACGTTGAAATTCGCGTGATCGCGAGAGTAAACTCAAACTAGGCACATCCGCGAGACAGCACCATGTCAGACCTCACTTTCTACACTAACCCCATGTCGCGGGGTCGCATCATTCGTTGGCTACTCGAAGAGAGCGGCATCGATTATGAGACGGTTATCCTCAACTACGATGGGGATTTGACAGCACCCGGGTACCTGGCCATTAATCCGATGGGTAAAGTGCCAGCGATTGTGCACGCCGGTCGGGTCGTAACAGAATGCGCAGCCATTTGCGCCTATGTTGCTGACGTATTCCCCACCGCCAACCTTGCGCCACCTGTAGACAAGCGCGCTGACTACTATCGATGGCTGTTTTTTGCAGCAGGGCCGCTCGAACAGGCCATTCTCAACCGTTCACTCGGCTTTGAGGTCACGCCAGAACAAGGTCGCACGGCAGGTTACGGCAGTTACGACAGGGCCGTTGATGTGCTCGAAGCCATGATTACAGGGCGGGATTATGTAGCGGGCAACCGGTTCACCGCGGCTGATGTTTATGTGGGTTCACAGGTCAACTGGGGCCTCGACTTTGGCACCCTGCCCATGCGCGATAGCTTCAAGGTCTATTCAGACAGGCTCAAGGCAAGAGAGGCTTACCAGCGCGCAGTGCAGATTGATGACGCGTTGATGGGCAGCAGGTAACACAAAATTCAAACGTCCCAAATCACCACATATTCAAATTTATCTTCCGATCGAAGCTTCCGAAGTTAGTGCACAGCCGCCAGTTTCGGGGATCTGTTTTTCGCCGCCTAAAAGTGTAGCGCCGCAGCGGGGGAGCAAGACCTGTAAGGGCTTGCGGAGGAGAAAGGGCAGCGGGGACCGCCGCAAGCCGCGGCGAAAAACAGATCCCCGGAACTGGCGGCGAACCCATCATCGACCCGCACAATCCCCTGTTACTTCGGCTCTTCCAGCAACTCACCAAAGAAGATCGAATTGAGCAACAGCTTTTGCGTACCCCACCAGAACGCCCTGAACGTCAGGCTATCAAGCACAAGCACTAACGCACCCTTACCCTGCTGATCCACAATCACCCCCGCTGAACCAGCTGCCAATTGCTGGTTTTCCTCAGAGACATATCCCGACAGTAAGGGCTCGTCAGCATAGAGAACAGGCGTTGAATACGGATTTTCAGACCGGTCCATGAAGCGTTCGCCACGGCGGAAAACCGGCAGAAAATCACTCGTGTAGCCGTAACCTAGAGGGTGGCTGATATCGAGTTTCGCTTCCAGGATCGCACCTCGCACCAGTCTGAATGCGGCCTCATCGCGGGCTGCGATAAACGGCATTCGTTCAGGCAAAGCGGTCGCATCAGATGACGCGGCCTTGCCGCTTTCCGTGCTTTTCTTACGCTGCTCGGCAGACTTTTCTGCCGCTGTCTTGCGCCATACTACATTCGTCAGCTTCTTGTCTGCGAGCCATTTGATCGTGGCATCACCCTGGGCCCACAGCACACCACCGCTTTTGACGAACTGCGTGAGGTTTTCAAATCCACTGGTGGAGAGTGACCTGATAGGACTGGTGAGTAAAACGTGGGTGTAGTCATCCAGGTCGACACCAGCCAGCCGATTGGTATCCACCATCGTAATTGGCATGCGGACTCGCTGATCAAGCAAGTGCCAGATCTCACCCGCGCTATAGGATGAGGCCTCCGGCCCCGTCGCAAGCAGCACCTTTGGCGTCTGGAGCACCTTGAAGTCCCGGCTGCCGAGATCTATGCCCACCTGCGTTGAACTGCTTGCAACCGGGTAAACCGCTGCACCATTCTCAGACGCTTCCTCCAACAGCTGCATCGCCTTGTCGGGAATCGCCTCATTCAGCGCCCTGGAAACAAACAATGTGCCATAACCAAAATTCTGTGCGGAGCCATCTGCCAGTGACACCGTCATGGGGCTCCTGGCAACGCGCACGTTCGCACCTGCCTCCAGCAAACCATAAATCAATGCTGCAGACGACGAGTCTCGCCAGTCAATCACATAGCCAACCGATGATGCATCCAATACCTTGCCGGGACGGGCAATTGCATCAGGCTCAAGCAGCGAGCCCGTTTCAACATTTCGAACGGGCAGACGCGTATGACGAAGGTTGAATGCCCAGGGCATGGTCCAGGTAGATACGTCGTAGAAGACATTCTCCTCAAATTCGACCTGGCGGTCCCACAATGCGCGCAGGAACGTCGCCTCCTTCTGACTTGCAGGCACGGCAATTGAAGCGCCGGCGGGGTAGCGATCGCCATCAACCTCAACATCCCTGGTTATCGCCCGCACTTCAATACCATGTCCCTCGAGTACGCGGACGAACTCCGACAGGCGCGTTGGGTCACCATCGGCCGTCGCAAGATAGAAGCCGCGGCGTGACGCGTTCTGTTTTGCGTTATCAACGTAGAAGTCTCGCTGGTACGCCAACAGATCATCCTTGAGCGCGGCTGTCGCAGAAATCGACGACAAAGATGCCGTGAACTGATTCCGAATGGAGGTCTCAAACGTCAGGAGCCCATTAACAGTCTCTTGGGCAGCGCCTCTTGCACTGGGTTGCTCAAACAAAATCCCAACGCAGCCAAAAAGGTCCGGGTAGGTCGAGCCTTTGCCCATAAAGAAATCGTCGTAGCCTTCTTCAGAAAAGTAGAGCGTGCCGTCACGGTCAAACGCGCGCCGATGATAATCAGCAATCCGGTTGGTCAGCGTCTGGTTGATCGCTGGCGTTAGCGGGTGGGTACGCTCGGGCTTGCCGGGCATAAAGAAGAAATTGCTGTCGCTGCCCTGCTCGTGGAAATCGAGTTGCACGTTGGGTTTCCACTCATGAAAAAGACTGAGGCGACCCCGGCTTTCAGGATGCTGGTGAGGTAACCAGTCACGATTCAGATCGAACCAGTAGTAGTTGGTGGGGCTGCCAGGTGCAGCCTCACGGTGGTCAGGAGCGGTCGGGTGGGG
>CAYGNA010000214.1:0-7030 GCA_964351065.1 uncultured Pseudomonadales bacterium | reverse complement strand
AATGACTTCAAGCGACTGATGATGGGCCTGGCCGACGCACCGACGCTGCTGACAGAAGGCAAGCTGATCATCGAGGGTGATCTCGGCGCACTGGCGCAGCTGGCTGGCCTCTTTGACCAATTCGAGCGCCAGTTTCCGATAGTGACGCCACGGGATGCCTGGTAGCGGGCTCACGATATTGCCTGGTGCCGGCTGAGTGCCTGTTGATAGCCATCTGGAGCACACGAAATGCCGCGCGCGAGTTTGATGCAGCGTTATCAGACCCGGTATGGGCACAGCCGTGATGCTGAGTTACCGCGCCTGCAGGTTGGCATTGCCCTGCCTGGGCAGACACTGATTCAGAACGGTAGCGTATCGTCCTGAACGCCAGTATTGCCGCCGGTATCCCATGCCCGGTACGCCTTGATTCGCGGCGAACCAGGATGGTCATCGACGATTGCCTGGTTTGCGATGACGCTCAGCATCATTCGATGCGGGACATGCCGATGGTTTGACAACTGGGTCATCACAATACCAATCATGTCTTCGACAGGATCGATCCAGAACCAGGTACCAAACGCACCACCCCAACCAAAACTGCCCTCTGACAGCGGTTCTTCTGATACGGAGTGGTCTGTCAGTACCGAGAACCCAAGACCAAACCCGTAGCCCGGCCCCCGAACCCAAATATCGTTGTCGCCGCTGTGCACAGATGCCATCAGTTCAATCGTTCGTCGACCCAATATTCGGACACCGTCGAGTTCACCACCGTTCAACAGCATCTGGGCAAATCGGTAGTAGTCCGGTGCGGTTGAAAACATGCCGCCTGCGCCCATAAACGCGGTTTCAGGAATCTGCAGTAGCGCGCCCGGTTTCGGCGCTTCCAGCAAGAAAAGTTGCTTGTTCGCGTCTGGCCGGTATAGCGCAGCCAGACGATCTACCTTGTCTTGCGGCACCAGGAATGAGGTATCCACCATACCCAGTGGCTTGAGGATGTGCTCCTGACAATAAGCTTCCAGTGTCATGCCGCTCATCCGCTCGACAAGGACTCCGACGTAGTTGGTTGAGCCACCATATTGCCAGTCCTCGCCAGGATGAAAGGCAAGTGGGTCTTCTGCCCGCAGAACCAGGGCCTCGTCCATCGTGGTCACACCCTCTCCCAGTCCACGTCGACGAGGGGCGCCCTCCGGCAAGCCACGACTGCTATCGAGTCCGGACATGTGGGTCAGGATATGACGCACAGTGACCGGGCGCCTTGCGGGTTCGGTTGTCAGCGTCTTCTCACCGGTTTTTTCATCAACCTGTTCCAGCCAAACCGTTTGATTCTCCAACTCCGGCATCCATTTTGTGATCGGGTCGTCGAGCAGGAACAGGCCCTTTTCATACAACTGCATCAATGCCACTGAGACAATGGGCTTGGTCATGGATGCGAGTCGAAAGATTGTATCGGTCTGCATCGGTTTGTCTTGCTCAACCCAGCGCTTGCCCTGCGCCTTGAACTGCACCACTTTGCCCTGTCGGGCAACCAGGGTCACGGTTCCCGGCAACATCCCATCATCGATGAATGCCTGCATAACCCCGTCCATTCGTGCCAGGCGCTCTGCAGACATACCGACCGACTTGGGGTTGGCAACTCGAATTTTGGCTGGTTCAGCGGCCTGCACGCAGGTACCGACCAGCCATAGGACTGCAAACAGAATCCCAGTTGGAAGATAGTTATCTGAATAGCATTTCATGGCGCTTTGTCCTCTCGTCAGCCGTGTTAAACCAGTTGTAGGAAAACCAGGTGCAGTAAAACCATCTCCGATAATCATAGCCTGAAAGCCGCCACGATTTCCGGCTTCACCCGGCTATTTTTGTTCGGCTCACACACTTCAGGCCCGTTGCATATTGTGTAGGCTAATAGAGAGTCTGGGTGTGAGCGAAAGCTAAAGGGGATGGGCTAACTTATTACGTGTGTACGCGCGACCCTCGCGCGTATTGACTGCAAAGCAAATCAACGCACTGGCCTTCAACGCCGATATCGAGCCAGGTTTCGATACCGAGTTTTCCGAAATGTAGACCAACACCTACCTTGTTACTGTACGGTCTGAACACGATCAACCGAAAGAGTCAGACGTTCGATCATGAAGCCGTCATCATTAGTCTCAAGGGACCAGGCAACCGGGAAGCAGTCGATCAGGTTAAAAGATCGAATGGCATCATTTGATCGGCTGTACATAACAAGGGAGATTTCCCGGCGTTGGACTTTCCCCCTTGCAGACTCGTTTGCCCAGTCTTCTAAATCGGTAGCACCCTGGTAAACTCGCTCCAGTGTCACGTTGCTGTATTTCGTGCGGCCCGGGCGTTTGCGCACCACGGGGTCTGAGTCATCGACATATTCTGTCGCCTCAGTCTCAACGCCGAGCCCACGCATCTGGTCAAAGCCCGACAAATTGATGCCGCCCGACTTCGCGATAAAGCTAATGTGGGGTTTGGACCGGTCAAAATTTTCTTTGGCGGCCATAGCCGGCAGGCAGCAGGCAGCAATTAGCCCAGCCAGCAACAGATCAATGAAGACTTTACGAATCATTTTTTGACTCCCTCAGTTTTTATAGTCATTGCATTAGACGCCTTGCTGGCAGCGCTATCAAGGTGTGATTCAGGGCCACCGTAGCAGCACATTTTGTGTAGGCTAGTAGAGAGTGAGTATGTGAGCACACGCTCATAGGGATGAGCTAACTGATGGTGTGTGCTCTTGCTGTCGTCTGGTTGCCGTTCTTGCTGCCCAGCCTGTTGGGCTAATGGCCGAGAGCCGCCTCGAAGAATGCGAATTGTTGCTCGGCGTAGTCGCTACGCATCATATGGCCCGCCCAGACAGCCAGGAGCACGCGCAGAATCGCTCGCCTGTCCTTGCCAGCCGGCAGTTCACGAAGGATGTCTGTGGCGTCTCCGCGGGTGATCGTGTCCTTGTCGGTGAGGAGCAGTCGCTCGCCCTTTGCATTAATGACCTGATTTTTGACAAGCGCTGCAAATATTGCTGAGCTGGCCTTCGGGTCCACGCCTTCGATCGAGGTAAAATCGACGGGCGTCAGTGCAACTTCCCTCGCCATGTGGGACTCGACCGTCGAGCCTGCTCCGCGCATGCCATCGGCAGCTGCCAGCACGTTTGCTGAATTGACCAGGCCGTCATGTTCAGCGACCACAACGAATGTCGGCGCAGGCGCAACGCCCCTCTTTACAATTGGGAACATCGACGCGGGGAACGGGCCCATATAGTCAGCCACGGCCATCACCGGCAAGCCTTGCAGCTTCGCCGCAAGGCCAAAGAGATTGGCCATACCGCCACCATTCGACATCCCCATGGTGAATACGGGCGTGTCCGACTTGATCTGGCCAGTTGCGATCAAATGCTTGTGCAGGTCAAGCATGTAGGCGATATCGGGATTTTCGGTCGGGTCCGGTGACGTTAGATTCCACCGCTTTGGATCTGTTCTTTGGAGCGATGCCGACGATGCGTAGCCATAGCCGGCGCTCACAAAGCGCTCGAGCACCCGTTGGGTTGTCGAGTTTGTAGCGAAGGACTCCGAGCCTCCGGAGCCATGGAACAGAAATATGATCCCACGTGGATTGGCAGGCAAATAACGAAGGGTCTGGCGAGAGGAGATTTCCTCTTTTTCCAACTGCGTCGCTGGTGCATTTGCCACCTGTGACTGGGCGGAGAAAGAGATCGCGCAGAGCACTATTGTGGCCAACCAGAACTTCTTCATTGTGCGTCGTTCCTCCATTGCGGGTCGCTTCTTCATTGTGGGTCGGCCTAAGACGCAAGGGTCAGCATATTGAAGAATCAAAGCTCATCAACTTCCCCACCGATCGGCAGGTTAGCATTCGTTTGGCGCGCCTGGAAAGTGAAAAGTACCGAATCGCTATGGCCCGCTTGATTACACCGACTCAGTAAGTGCACGAATGTAACCCGGCGTTATGCCGCAGCAGCCGCCGATAATTGTGGCGCCTGCCTCGATACATCGTTTCGAAATCCGGATGAAGTAGTCTTCATCAATGTCGTTGCGGCGACCACTGGAAGTCTCGGGATCGAGCGTCCAGCCGATCGGCACTCGCGCGAGCTTGTTCGCATAGCAGCCAAGTGGTTTGTCGGTGAGCGGTCGCAGGGTGCGCAATCCGGCTTCAATTGCTTCAGGATGCGTACAGTTGAACAGGAATCCTGCGATATCCAGCTGTGAAACTTTCTCAAACGCACGCTCGATGCTCTCCCCGCTTCGGAGCCCGGCGTCGGGCGTTTCGTTAAGCGTCCAGGACACATAGACCGGTTTACCGCCGCCGTGAAGGACCGCCTGCGTTGCGGCGTTCAATGCCTCATCTGCGCTGGACATGGTTTCGCAGATAAACATATCAACATGGGGCAACAAGGCTTTTACCAGTTTTTCATAGATTGGGCTCGCCTCTGCGGCTGGCATCACCAGGTCAGGACGATAGCTCTGCTGTAGCGGTGGGATGGAACCGGCAACGGTGACCACCTTGCCGCTTTCATCAGCGGCCTGTCTTGCCAGCTTCCCGGCGAGCGAGGTGTAGAACTCAAACTCATTCTCCAGACCCTCAGCCTGAAGGTAACTTGGAATAGTACTATAAGAACTCGTGATGATAATCTGCGCACCTGCATCAATGTATTCGCGATGCAGGGCAACAACCATTTCGGGTGCATCCAATAGTGCGCGCGTTGCCCACAGTGGGCCCACAGGTTCAGGCAATCGCGCACGCAATTCATCACCCATCCCACCGTCCAAAATTGTGATGATCATAACTACCCGCCCCTTACTACTTATGTTGGCAGACGCTCCCGCGAACCGTGATCGATTACTCCTCGCTGATTTTGAAACCCTGTTCTTCGAATATTCGCAGACAGGCAGTCACTGCAGCTTCATCGTACGTTTTACCGGCCCCTTCTCTGATTTCGTCAAGCGCTACATCCACCCCAAGACTGGCACGGTATGGGCGATGCGATGAGATAGCCTCGACCACATCTGCGACTGCAAGAATTCGCGCTTCCAGCAGGATCTCGTCTCCCTTAAGTCCCCGGGGATACCCGCTACCGTCGAGTCGCTCATGATGTTCCCAGGCAATTTCTGCGACCGGCCAAGGAAACTCGACTGCTTTGAGGAGCTCTTCGCTGGAGGGCGCGTGGGTGGTGGTGCGTGGCAGCTCGAGAGTCGGCAGGCGACCAGGTTTTGACAGCAATTCCGAAGGAATCGAGATTTTGCCGATATCGTGCAACAGTCCGGCTATCCCAATACCCTCAATGCGGTCTTCGTCCAGCCCCATTTCAGTAGCAATCGCAATGGCTATTCTGGACACCCCGCGTTCGTGTCCCGCCGTATAAGGGTCACGTAGCTCACCAATCGACATGGCAACGTTCACTGTGCTCAAAAAGGCCGTTTTGAGTTGCCCTATGTATTCGACAATTTTTGATTCTGAGCGCCGTCGCTCAGAAATGTCCTGCATGACCCCAAGCAACACTGCCTTGCCATCATGTTGAGCGAAAGAACCCTGCGCCCCAACTCGAACCTTCTCGCTCGAATCCTGCAGAACATCGAATTCCAGATTGGCCCGGGATTTTTCGCCAGATAGGGTTGCCTGTATTTCTTCAAGTATCGCTGGCAGGTCACCTGGCCCAATAAAATCAGCAAGCTTGGTGCCCTCAGCTTTCCCGTGTGGCAAGCCGAGAATCTCTGCGGTACGCGGATTAGCATAGAGCAGTCTGTGCTCATCAAGCATAAAGATGCCTGCAACAGACTGCTCAACAAGCCGCCTGAACTTATCTTCGGCCTCTTCAAGTTGCGAGAGTGACTTGTGCTGCTCGGTGACGTCTGACGCCATGCTCATCACCATTCGCCGTCCATCAGGGAGGGCACCCAGCGCAACAGAGCTGAAGTCCCAGGTCCTTATCTCACCACTCTTGCAGCGAACGTGATATTCCCCTTCGTCCTTACGCCCCTCTGCACTGTAGAGTGAATTAATTTCTTCCAGTACTACTTCCTGACTTGCGCCGTATGCCAGCCTCGCCCATTCGCTTATTGTTGCAATTTCATTCTGTGAGTAACCCGTGATCTGAAGCCAGCAACTATTACAGGTGAGCACCTCACCATCTTCGGCGTGGATAAGGATCGGGAATGGCGCTTCCTCAACTGCGCTGCGAAACTTCGCCTCGCTGGCTTCCAGAGAGCGCTGGAACTGGATACGCGATTGTTCGGCTGCGAGATTGTCCAGCGCAAAGCCCAGATCAAGGGCCATTTCATCCAACAGGGCTATCGCGTCATCAGCAAAAAATTCTGGTCCTGTGCCATAGACGCAAAAAGCGCCAAAGACACCCGCAGCACCTGTGATGGGGAAACTGGCAAACGCATGGATGCCCCGATCCTGCAGTGCATTTTTCCAGGGCAGAACAGTTTCGTCATCTTCCACGTCAAGCACAACAACGCGTTGTACTGTGCGAACTGAACGGCCAGTTGGTCCATCCCCTTCGGGATCCTGCTCGCTGACAGAAACCCTGACACTTTCTACATAACCATCGTCGTTGCCAAATACCGTCACGGGTTTCAGCATCCCTGACTGGGCATCCAGTTCACCAATCCACGCAAACAGAAACCCCCGCGTGATCGACGGCAGCCTGGCAGACTTGCCGAAAAATGTCGGCGCGATTATCCAGCCGGACGATTGCGTGATTGGATGACGACAATGCAGCATAGAGATTTCTCTGAAGCCGGAGTACCCGCTCGGAATGCTTGCGTTCAGTGATGTCCTGTATTGTCGCGACAAAGATGTCGATTTCACCCGATGGCTTCCGAATCACCCTGACATCTATTGTGGCGTGTATGGTTGCGCCGTCACGTCGAATGAATCGCTTGTCCATCCGATAGCCTTCGGATTCGCCTGCCAGAATCTTGTTAAAATTTTCCAGGTCAACATCGAGATCATCAGGGTGTGTTATTTCCGGCCAACTCAATTTTGTCAGCTCATCCCCTCGGGTAGCCAAAAATCTCGCACAGCTGATCATTTA
>CAYGNA010000213.1:0-7032 GCA_964351065.1 uncultured Pseudomonadales bacterium | reverse complement strand
ATCCCCTTGTCTGCAATTGGCTCCAGGCTTTCGGTAATGTTTGGGCACACTTCAATACCAAATGTTTCGGTATTGCCGCGGAAAGTTGCCCAGCGGACTCCGTTGGCAATCACGCGCAGAATGTCCTCATGGTAGAAAATGGGGTAGGTCTCGTGACCTGGCCTGAAATAGAAAATCTTGCCACGGCCACGATGCCATACCGCGCCGGAACGGAACACCTCTCCGCCTTCAAACCAGCTGATAAACAGGAGCTCGTCCGGCTCGGGTACATCAAACTGCTCGCCATACATTTCCGCATTAGGTAGCTCAATATAGCGTCCGATTCCCTGCGTAATCTCATGATTGGGATTCACGACCCAGAGCCGTTCCCGCTCAGCCGCCTCTCGCCAGCATAGTCCACAGCTGGTCCCCATCATCCGTCGGAAGATTTTTGAGAGGTGCCCGGAGTGCAGGACAATCAGCCCCATACCATTGAGGATTCTGCTCTGCACCCGGTCAACCACCTCGTCCGCAACCTTTGCATGCGCCACATGACCCCACCAGATCAGCACATCAGTTGCTGCCAACACTTCCTCGCTAAGCCCGTGCTCGGGCATTTCCAGCGTGGCGTAGTTCACCGAGAAGCCGGGCTGCTGCAACAGGTAGGCACCAATCGCACCGTGAATACCTTCCGGATAGAGTTCGGCAACCGCCGCGTTCTTTTTCTCATGGACAAACTCGTTGTAAATAGTAACCCTGTATTGCGCCATTCTTCCAAGCCCGGTTTTCATCACAAGGCTTCCATAGTATGTTGACGACGATTCATTCTCAAACGGGCTTTACCACCATGATCCGCACCAAAAATCTGCTGTTGACTATCTTCGTCACTGCCAGCCTGGCAATCGTTGGCGGCTGTGCCGTAAATCCCGTGACGGGCAAGAATGAACTGTCGCTTATCCCGGAAAGTCAGGAGCTTGCTATCGGTGCCGAGCAGTACCTGCCATCCCAACAGTCGCAGGGTGGCCTTTATACGGTCGACCCCGCTGTGACCGCCTATGTATCCGAAGTTGGCCAGCGCCTGGCCCGAGTCAGTGATCGTGACCTGCCCTACGAGTTTGTTGTACTGAACAACTCGGTACCCAATGCCTGGGCACTGCCGGGCGGCAAAATCGCAGTAAACCGCGGACTTCTGCTGAACCTGAACAGCGAAGCAGAGCTGGCCGCGGTACTTGGCCATGAGATTGTTCATGCGGCCGCCAAACACGGCGCGAACGCGATGAATCGTGGCATGCTGCTGCAACTCGGCGTGATGGGAACAGTGCTTGCCGCGGGAGATTCAGAGTACGCCAACTTTATTGTTGGTGGCGCACAACTGGGTACGCAGCTCATCTCAACGAAGTACGGTCGCGATGCAGAACTGGAATCCGACTTCTATGGCATGCAGTACATGAAGCGAGCCGGGTACAACCCCGAATCTGCCATTGCCCTGCAGGAGACTTTTGTCAAACTTTCAGGCGGCAGTGAACCCGGCTGGCTGGATGGCCTGTTTGCGAGCCATCCACCGTCGCAGGAGCGGGTCGAACGCAATCGGCAAACAGCCCTGTCGCTTGGTATGGCGGGAGAAGTTGGCCGCGATCGCTACCGCACGGGGATCGCAACGCTACTTGATACAAACGAGGCTTATGAGGTGTTTGACCAGGCGCAGGCCAAAGCAGGCAGCAATGACCTGCCGGGTGCACTGGCGGCTGTTTCCCGCGCAATCGAGCTTGAGCCACGGGAACCCCGTTTTTATGGCCTGCGTGGTGACCTATACCTTGCCCAGGGAAAGTTCGACTCAGCTACAGCGGAGTTTAATCGCGCCCTGGATCGGGACGCGAACTACTTCGAATACTACCTCGGCAGGGGGCTCGCAAAATCCAAACTTGGCCGGCCGGTGGAAGCGCGAGCCGATTTTGAGCGTAGCAACCAGTTGCTACCTACAGCTGTAGCCTCAAACGCATTGGGCGAACTGTCTCTTGCCGCTGGTGAGCGTGGTGTGGCCAAGGCCTATTTCCAGGCAGCAATGAGTGCCCAGGGGCCAGTGGGCCAAAACGCGAGCAACGCTTTTGTCCAACTGGATGTTGCCGATAACCCAGGCAGATATATAGAAGCAAGACCAGTATTCACCGAGGGTCGCCAGTTACTCGCCGTCATTACCAACCGCACAAATCTTGCCATCAACAATATCCAGGTTGAGTTCCAGGTGACGAGCAATGGCAACCGGATCAGGCGAGTGGTCTCGATTCCATCACTGGCGCCAGGCCAGGGAGGCAGTCTGCCTTCGGGCTGGGAATTTGGTGCTGCAGACGTGATCGAAAACCCCAGTGCAGCGGTGCTCGGCGCGCAGCTGCCCTGATCTAACGAGCTTCGCCAGCCTGGATCCGGGTGATGTTATCGCCCGGGTTTCGATCTATCAGCTTGTTCATGGGGTCTATACCAACCGACACCGGTTTTTTGTCGACGGTAATGGTAAATGTCTGCGTTGGCCCCGTGATTTCATGTTTCTCAAGATAGAGCACTTCAGGTACCCTGGCATCGCCCTGCTCTTCTCCCAGCACACCAATATCAATCAACGACGCCAGCGGTATTTCACTCTCCAGACCACTTTCGTTTGCCTCAAACTTTTTGGCGCTCACTTCAAAGGTCACTTCAAACCTCCCGTCTGGCAATTCGGTCATGCTTGCCGTCTCGGCTCGCAGGTCAAACAGAACAATTCGCTCAGTCAGGTCTGTGATAAGCACCTGCGCCGACTCCGGTGCAAATGCCCGGATATGGCGCAGCAAATCTCGCGTGGTCGGATAAGGCGCGCCTTTAAACGCATATTCATCAATAAAGGCAGCCAGCGCCTGATTTACATTTTCTTCGCCGATGTAGTCTTTCAGCGCATATAACACAAGGCTACCCTTGCGGTAGTGTATGTAAGGCTGGTTCTCCACCAGCATGAGCGACATCTCACCTATCTGTTCGCCGCCACGTCCCTGCAGGTAGCGGTCCAGCTCAAACTCCAGAAAGCGCTTCATGTGGTCTTCCCCATACTCCTGCTCCATCACCATGAGTGCAGAGTACTGTGCAAGCGTCTCTACAATCATCGTCTGGCCCTGCACATCCGCGCCGAGCACCTGGTGCGCCCACCACTGATGAGCGAGTTCATGTGCGGTCACATAATAGACATAGTCAATTTTGGTGGGATCACTCAAATCCGCGGTAAACCCTATCGCCTCCGAGAACGGGATTGTGTTGGGAAACGACTGGGCGAATGCGCCCTGGAATTCCGGGAATTCCAATATCCTGAACTGACGGTATTGATAAGGGGAGAAATTTGCCGTGAAGTAATCCAGTGAATTTTTCACAGAGCGAATCATGGTATCCACGTTGTATTCGTGCAGGTAGTACACCTCAATGGAAACTTCATCACGCCAGGTGTCTTTGCGAATGTTGTATTCCCCGGACATAAACGAATAGAAGTTCCAGATAGGGGCATCCATCCTGTAATGGAAATAGCGCTTGCCGTTCGCAGTCCATTCACGCAAAAGGTAACCCGGTGCCAATGCAGTTTGGTCCGGGATCGTCGATACAATCGTCTCAAATGTCACCCGGTTGCCTGAGCCAAGCGTAACCTCATCCCAGGCACTCTCGTCGTCAATCAGACGCATACGCTCAACCGGCGGCAGATCGTGCTCCCTGCGCTTGTTGTTATCCTGGAGCTCCCCGGCGTTTTGATACCCAATCAAAGGAAAGATGTCCTGGTTGTTGAAGAAGGTGCCATTACTTGTCACCTTGGGCGTATGGCCGTTATTCGCGAACCCTGGTGACAACCAGTCAACCTCAAAGGTCACATTGGCAGCATCTCCAGGCTGCATGGGTTCAATCAACTCGTAAATCCTGTACCCGAATGGTTCATCAAACGACTTGAGCGTAGCCCCTTGGATTTCGAGGCTGGGCACACTGAGATATGGCCAGTGCACCATGTGAATTTCTGTAATCAGCTCATTCGAATGATTGCTGATGCCATATTTGCCTCGCAGCCTTACATCGCGGTTGACCGGATCGATATCAACTTCTGCATATACTGAATCAATTAAGGGTTGAACTTTGTATTCATACTGGGAATATTTCTTCTCGTAATCGGCCTGGGTTTGCTCAAGGTCCTTGCGGGTTATGTAGGGGTTAAGCATTACCGTGTTGTAGTAGATATAAGCGCCCGAGAGGACAAACAATGTGGCAAAAGACCAGGCAGCAAGCACGACTCGTTGCGATGTACGCTGCCGCATTACCTTGATCCGGTTACCCCAGTCATCCTCTGCCCCGCGCGGCCACATCAGATGGGTTACCACCAGCAGCAGGCAACCAAAAAATCCCCAGTAGGTGGTTTGCCACAGGTAGGGCACAAGGTTATGCCCATAGCCTGTGAAATCCGAGTACATGGGGTATAGCTGGCGCATACGGTAGAGGTAGTGCTCCATGCCAAGCTGTGGCGCTGCAATGGAGTAGATGAAGTAGAGCACCATCAGGAACATGGCTATGTATTTGCTGCGGGTCAGTACGTTAAAGAACACCGCCAGTACAATCATCAGGTAGAGCGGAAACTGGAAAAAGAAGAACAGGCCCAGGACGTAATGCAAGACGTCAATGTCATAGAAGCCCTTATAGAGCTGAACCCCAATCGCAGCCAGCATGACCACCAACAGCATGCCAAAAATTACCGTTGCAAGACCGGCAAACTTTGCGGCCATCATCACCCAGTTCTGGTAAGGCATGGCATCCATGAGTTGCGCAACCCCAAGCGTGCGCTCGCGCGCAAGCAGTTCACCCGAGTAATAGATGAGCACCGCCAGCAATGACAAGGAAAACGCGCCGTTGATAATCTCCACCATGATGGACGTCGTTGGATAAACAGAGGTGCCGTACACATCGCCAAGATTGGCAATCGCGTTGGCCACAACAAGAAACACGCCCATCAGGAGCAGCACGATGAAGGGGGCGCTGAAAACAATGTTTCGGATTTCGAGCCTTGCCTGCGACAAAAACTGCGCAAATTGCGCACCACCATCAAATCGTTGATGCACAGCGGGGACTTTGCCTGAACCGCTCTGTGCGTCAGGGAAGTCTGACACCTCCACCACCAGATTCTTTTTTCGACCGCGGCGCGGTTCAATCGAGAATGAATATGCTGGATAGGAAACTGCCAGGAAAACAGCGCCGACACCTATCCACAGGAGTCGATTTGCGAGCAGAGCACCTTCAAACGCCGGAATGAGTGAGTTTTTTTCAAACACCGTCCAGTAACGTGTAACTTCCTCCAGCGCGGTTGCGCCAAACGGATCAAGAATACTGGTGAGCTCAACAGTTGTTTTTTCAGTAAACGTATCCAGCAGAAACGTCAGCATCAGCAGGGCGACCATGGCCACATAGGCTGCCATAATGCTCCGCGTCACGGTTGCCACGCAGAAGAAAACACAACAGAAAAGAAACAGGTTAGGCAGGGCAATTGCCCAGGTGGCATACCAGTAGGCTGCCCAGTTGGTGTCAGCAACGCGTTCCTGATCCAGCCACGGCATAAACTCACCCAACAAAATACCGCCAAGACCGGCCAGATAAAGACCAAACACAAATACCAGCGCACCTGCAAAACGCCCGTAGAGGTAGTCGAACTTCGTAATCGGCGTAGACAGGAACAGTTCAGAAACCTGCAATTCCGTATCGCGTATGACACCACTGGCACAAAACGCAATGGCGCCAAACAGCACCATCAGCGAAAAGCTGGTCAAGGTAAGCACCACGGTATAGGGCGCGTTGATGTTGATGTTATCCACGCCACCAATCATTGAAACATTTGGCGTCGTGGTGGCCAGGAAAGTCAGCAGGAAAAAGACACCACTCAGCACATAAAACAGATACTGGCGACGGTGAAAATTTAGCTCAAACCTGAAAACGTCAAGAAACATAAAGGCGGCCTGTTCGTGTGTTCAGAGTGTCGGGTGTGGTCCGGGTGCCTAGAGTGCGACGGTAATACCATGATTGGTCAGCGTGGCAAAATAGACGTCCTCAAGATCCGCCTCCACCGCGTCAAATCCTTCCGGCCGCTCGTCACACAGGACATGGATCACGGTCTCACCTTCTGTCAGGTGGGACAGGATGACCCGGTATTCCTGCTGAAATTCAAGAAGGGCCCCGCGACTGATGCGCCTTGACCAGACACTGCCACGCACCTGCTTGATCACCTCGCGTGGCTTGCCCTTCAACAGGATTTCGCCATTACCCATAATCGCCATGTTGGAACAAAGATCAGCCACATCATCAACAATGTGGGTCGACAGAATCACCACCACGTTCTCGCCAATTTCGGCGAGCAGGTTGTGAAACCGGTTGCGCTCGGACGGGTCCAGACCGGCTGTTGGCTCATCTACGATAATGAGCCGCGGGCTGCCAATCAGCGCCTGCGCTATACCAAAGCGCTGCTTCATCCCGCCAGAAAACGTATCAATGCGTGTGTTCCGTACATCAAAAAGGTTGGTCTGGTGCAACAGTGCTGCCACCATGTCTGCGCGCTCACCCTTGTCGGTGACACCTTTGAGAATGGCAAAGTGATTCAGCATGTCGAGCGGAGTCATGCGCGGATAAGCGCCAAACTGCTGCGGCAAGTATCCCAGGGTTCGCCTGAGCGATTCCTTGTCATTGACGATGTCGATGTCATCCAGCATGGCCGTGCCGGAATCCGGCTCCTGCAGGGTGGCAAGCGTTCGCATCAGGGAGGACTTTCCGGCGCCATTGGGTCCCAGCAGGCCGAACATACCTGTCGGAATTTCCAGGTAAACATCATTCAGCGCACGCACGCCGTTGGAATAGGTCTTGGATAGTCCACGAATCGATAGCATCACAACTCCTGTGTACGTCAGCCACTTGATTTCTCCAAGCAGCATTTGGGCCAATTTTTTATCTGATTGATTTTATTACCTATTATTGGCAACGCTGGTGCCATGCCCTACGAGTTAGGCCAGCTATGCGTGTGTGTCG
>CAYGNA010000212.1:0-7061 GCA_964351065.1 uncultured Pseudomonadales bacterium | reverse complement strand
TATATCAAGAATTTCCTGGTGCTCTCCGCCACCGCCGAGCTTGCCATGACACGACATGCACTGAGTGCAATTGAAAGCCTGCCTCTGACAGGCGCCATCCTCACCAAACTAGATGAGGCGCGCTCAATGGGACCTGCAATATCCGCCATTATTCGGCACGAACTACCGGCCCACTACATCTGCGATGGCAAAGAAATTCCTGGTGACATTATGCCGGCAGACAAACAGAAGATGCTTGACCTGTTTGGCCAACTTGCATTGCCGACAATCGAAAACGCCAATCATACAGGCCAGGCATAGAATCGCTGATCGAGAGGAGAAAACGGAGATTTAGAAAAAGAACGGTCCATCCAGACAAAAGCCCCGGATCAGCGCGTAGATGCCAATCCGGGGCTCCGTGTCCAGGGTGTTTACACCAGAAACTAGAAGGTAGCTGTCACTGACGCCTGCAGCGTTCGCGGGTTAAGCGGCCGCTTGAAGGACGAACCCGTGAAGCCAAAGGACAGTACCTGCTCATCAAACAGGTTGTCCACGTTCAGCCGAATGCTAACGTTCTCTGGCATCCCAAAATTGTTGGGGCCACCCACATCAACGTAGGCTGAAAAGACCGTGTAGCTTTCCAGCGTAAAGGTCTCGTTATAGTCGGTGAATCGCTCGCCGGTGTATTTCATCGCCAGCTTGGCTACCAGCCATGGTGTTGGCTCGTAGGTAACGCCGCCAGTGAAAAGCCACTCGGGGCTATCAGCCAGCCGACTGCCAGCAGGGTTTGGACCAAACCCGTCGTCCAGTTCTGCAATCTTGAACGACAGATTGGCATCAAAGTAGACCTGACCGTTGAAAGCATCCGGCGCAACCACGCCACTCACCTCAAAACCGTAGGCACTGGAACCGCCGCCATTAATATAGAAAGCCTCAGGCTGACCGGTCGCAGGGTTAATGATGTTGCTGGCAAACAGTCGATTGTCGAACGTCGTGTAGAACAGCGCCACGACACCGTTGAATGTCTGTTGGTTAGTGCGGTAGCCAATCTCCATATTTTCCGACTCCTCACCCGCTGGCGCGGGTGCCGCGAAGCTGACGGCATTGTCAAAAATGTCATCAGCACCTCCAGGCAGCGCAAAGTTCTGGCCGTAGGACGCAAACAACTGGCTGGCATTGCCCAGATCATAAACCGCGCCGATCATTGGCAGAAAATTCTTTTCGTAACTCGCCTGAACGCTTTGTGGGCCATAACCCGGTAACCCATTAATCTCATAGTCGTTAAAGTCACGGTAACCATTCAGGGTGTAGTCTATAGCCAGGCTTTTGGCACCAAGTTCAAGGGTAAGCCTGCCATCCATCAGCGCAATCATGTCTTTGATATACAACTGGGTTGTTTCCCGTGTGCTGGTGTAGTTCCGCCGGAAGTATGCAACCTCAGTGGAAATTACCTCGCCGTCCGCACTGCCACCGGTTTTATTGAGGCGCAACTGGGTTCGGTTATAGGTTTCGTCTTCTACCCAAAAACCAGCCTTGATTGTGTTAAAGCCAAAGGCGAAGTCCACGTTGGCGAGATAACCTTCCCGTTCACCACCGACACCTGACAAACCATACTGCACGCCACGCGGATGAGTAACCGGTAAACCTGCAGCAAACTGGTCAACAAAAATACCCCGCGTGTTGGAGTAGCTGTCAGGGGAGACACCGTAGCCGGCTTTATCCTCATAGTAATAGGTAGCATCAAGCGTCACGTTTTCTGTTGCATGGGAGACGATACCCAGCGAGTAGAGTTTGTCGTCCCGGATATTGATCCTGTCTTCATAATAGGAAGTACAGCTGCCGCCAGTGAAGACGGGCGTAAAGTCCGCACCATCGATAACCCCATCCCCGCTGAAGTCAAACACGCCAGGATCAGGGCTGACACAAGACGAGGGGATAGCACTCTCATAGCCGTAGTTATAGTTCGCCGCAAAAGTGGCATCTGGTCCTGAAGGTGAATCATAGTCAAAGAAAGCATTACTGACGTAGCCCGCTTTCAGATAGGTGCTGTCACTAATTTCGTACCTGGCCTTGGCCTCAAAATGCTCCCTGTCGATTGAACCTGGACCGCGCCAGAGACCACTATCTGTTTTTGACCGGCTGACATAGGCAGAGAAGCCGCCAATGTTGCCCGTGTCGACCTTGAAGAAGGTGCGCTCCAGGTCAAAGTCACCCGCGGTAACAGAGACAACAACACCAAACTCCTCAGAAGGGTCAACAGAGTTGTAGAAAGCGATTGGCCCGAGTGAAGCATAGCTTGGACCGGAGACATCACCCGCGCCGGGAGAAGCAACTACCGAGCCCAGGTTTTCATTGTCCACGTAACGAAAGATTGGACTGCCGCCAAATGCATCCGATCTACCCATGGGCACACCGTCCAGCACAAAACCAATCTGGCTCAGATTATAGGCACGCACCTGTACCGAGTTGCCAAATTCATACAGACCCAATGCACCATCGGTCTGCACATTAAAACCGGGCAGGCTCTCGAGCATCTTCAGCCCGGATATCCCCGCAGGCGCAGAAAGCAGTTCCTCACGCGTTACCGCGACGGTATTGCTAACCGCGTCCTGACCAATTGCCAGGTCTGTTTGAGAAACCCGGCGCCCCTGCACGACAACCTCCTCCATCGCCGACTCAGCATAGACCGGGAAAACACCCGACCCGAGAACCAAGATTGCTGACGACTTCACCAATTTGCGAAGTTGACTACCCCGAACATCTTTCATGTATATATTCCCCACAGATTTATCAAGATGCGTCGCCAATGCGACAACAGTCACGTGACTACGCACTAATTGTGCCAAGCTCGGCATGGTCGCCTACAAGGGTTCACGGAGCCCGTTTTTGCGGGCCTGCTGGCCAACAACAGCAATACGGGCGGCACCCCACCCTTCGCGAACCGGATGCACCAACAGGGGGATAATGGCGCGGCCTGTTCCATTGGGGTGCAGTGGATGTTTCACAAAAGTGCATGAGCAACGTGGTCATAACAGCCAGCACCGCAGACGACGACGTGCCAGAACGGAGGATCGGGAGCCTCATGGTCAAGAAGATAGGGTCAAGAGGCACGAGTCGAGACAGGAACTCCGGCGGGAGGTAGGATTTACGCCGGCACAAAACCCGGCGGCGGGGGCGAGCGTAGGTCTATGATCGAGTTTGTCGATATTCCAACTGAGCAGACAACAGCACTCACTGATCTGTTGCTGGGTACAGTTTCGCTGCTGGCTTGCTGCTACCTGATTGGTTTCCGTGGCCAGGCAACTCAGCGCAGTCTTATCTGGAGCGGCGTCTATGGCTGTTCGGGCACGGCTGCCCTGTTCGGGTGCCTGGCACACGGCATGGTCCTGACCGGTAACGTTTCGCTGGTCATCTGGACCACCATTTACTTTTTTCTTTCGCTAACGGTTGCGCTATTCATGCTCGGAGCACTGCAGGACTACAGCAGTGAGGCTCTGGCTCGTCGGCAGTCGCCGGTAATCTTAGCGGTAGCCATGGCGTTTTTTGCCTACAGCCTTGTGGATCCTGACAACTTTATGCCGTTTGTTGTCTTTGAGCTGTGTGCGATGCTGCTTTCCCTGTGCGCCTACGCGTGGCTGTCATTCAAACAACAACTAGCTGGCGCAACCGCCATTGCCGTGTCCATTGCCTTGACGCTTGTCGCCGCTGTTATTCAGGCAACAAAGGCCATGAGTTTCACGCTCTTCTGGCCATTTGATCACAACAGCGTCTATCACCTGATACAGGTTGTCGCTATCCTGATTCTTGCCTGGGGCTTACGCGCTGGCATGATCGCGCCGGCTAGTTTGATTCCGGCTTCTCGCGCCTGATCCAACGGCTGGTTTCGCTCACAAAGATACCCGCTGTGGCTGTATCGTGTCCCACAAGAGATGATACGTACCATCATAAACTGGTGAATGCCGGCCCAAACTAAATCACCTGGCAATGGTCTATAGTTGGACATGCTGTCTATAATGACAGCCTTAAAAGAATGAGAGGGAGTGCGGGCAAAATGGGTTACCTCACGCGAGTTGCGTGCCAGGTTAGTCTGATCTTCGGCATACTGGTGTCAGTGAGCGCTTACGCGGATACGCTCCAGGAAAAAACCAATTTGCTCGAATTTGGTGTGCCAGACGTGCTTTCGCTTTCCGTTAAGCCATACGATACGCGCGTATTTGGTGGTGTTCGGGAAATCAACGGCGTCATCTGTTGCCAACGCGATATGTATCGCACGCAAGGCAAAAAAATTGTGACCCTCTCGCACCAGGGTGACTATTTTCTCGTGTTCATGATTGAGGACGGGGAGAATCGTATGTTTGTTGCCCAGGACAAAAAAGGGGTCTTTGTTGAACGTCCATTTGAGCCAACCACAACCTGGGAAGTTCCAGCCTGGCTGGCAGACTCTGCCCCACCATCTGCCCCACCATCCGCCACACCATAAGCCGTAACAACTGCGCCGGACAATCTGCCATGAAAACCCTGGAATGAAAAAAGAAACCTTCGCCGTGCGTGCCGGGCGCGCTGCAGACGCAGCCACCGGCGCTGTCATGCCACCTATACACCTGTCATCAACTTTCCAGCGCGGCAACCCTGCTGACCTGGTTTACGCCAGGATCGACAACCCAAACCGGCGAGCCCTGGAAGAATGCCTGGCAACGCTGGAAGGTGGCAGCGAAGGCATCGCATTCGCATCGGGCATGGCGGCCGCGGCCAGCATCTTTCAGTCACTCAAGTCTGGCGATCACGTGATCATGGCCGACGATACCTACTTTGGTGTCCGCGAACTCATGTTCAATATCATGGAGCGCTGGGGGTTGGAGTGCACCCTTGCTGATATGACAGATATTGACAAGGTCAACGCAGCTATCAAAAAGAACACGCGATTACTGTGGGTGGAAACGCCATCCAATCCCCTGCTCAAGATCACCGACGTCGCCGCCGTTGCCGCGCTCGCAAAAGCAAACAACCTGGAAGTTGCGGTGGATGCCACCTGGGCAACACCCGTTTTGCAACTGCCGATTGCGCTCGGCGCAAATTACGTACTCCATTCCACAACCAAGTATCTAGGCGGCCACAGTGACTTGACTGGTGGCATTGTTGTCACTTCAGAGGGAGCCGCCCTTCGTGACAACATTCGCGAGGTCCAGGGTATCGGTGGCGCTGTTCCCAGTGCCTTCGACGCCTGGCTGTTGCTACGTGGTGTTCGCACCCTGCACCTGCGCGTGCGCGAACAGTGCGCCAACGCGCAACATTTGGCAGAACACCTTGCATCACATCCAGCAATATTGCGCGTCTACTATCCTGGCCTGCCACAACATCCTGGCCATGATATTGCCCGCGAACAGATGAGTGGATTCGGGGGGATGCTCTCCATCCAGGTTAAAGGTGGTGAAGCAGCAGCTGCCCAGGTGGCAGCAGCAACCCACATTTTTACCCAGGCGACCAGCCTTGGTGGTGTTGAAAGCCTGATTGAACATCGTGCGCCCGTAGAAGGCCCGAGTACCCTGACCCCGCGCGACCTGATTCGCATCTCGGTGGGCATTGAGCATATTGACGATCTCGTCGTTGACCTTGACCAGGCGCTCACCAGCGTCTAGCACCTGCTCTCACATAAAACCGGACGGTGAAGCGTGCACAGGAAAGTCACGGAACATCAGAGAAACGCGCAACACCTCAGCCTGACGCTGGCGTGTGAACACAAGGTAATGCTACCGGCAGGCAACTCGCTGCCGGACAGTGTCTGTTGTGAGCTGTGCGACAAGCTGGAGTTTCCAACCAGCCTTCAACCTTACAAACAGACACCGATATTTACCCAGGACACAGTGCCTGCCGGTCTGCTCAGGAACCACACGACAAAAACAGGCACCTGGGGTGTCATCAACGTGGTTTCAGGTCAGCTCAGCTACGTCATCGAGTCACAAGCCAAAACGCTGTTCCTCAAACCTGGCGTCAAAGGGATTATTCCGCCCGGCCTACCTCACCACGTCACCCCGGATGGCCCCGTCACCTTTTTTGTCGAGTTCTGGCGTAAGGAAGCAAATTCAGGACACCCATGAACTTGTTGGGAAGCAAAGCCTGAACCTGTCGAAACTATTTAGGGGAAACTATTTAGACAAGTCCTACGTGGCGGGCCATGGAGAGAAACCAGGGTGTAAACGATTGCGGATTCTCGTCCAGTTCGATGATTAGATCCGCCACCGTGAGGTAGCGAACGCCTGCAACTTCTGAACGATCAATCAGGGGAGCCTGATCGGTCACACCGCGAAAACACTGGGTCAATTCAAAATCCCGAATGCCCTGCTCTGGCAGTTCCAGGCAGGTGCGGGTGACGTCACCCCAGGGTTCAACGGTGACGCCCTGCATCCCCAATTCTTCGAATAGCCCCCGGACTGCGGCAGCGTGATCCTTCTCACCCGGTTGCAAGTGCTCCGCAACACTGAGGTCCCACAGCAGGGGGCAAACATCCTTGCCAGCCGATCGTTGCTGTAACAGCAATTCGCCACTGGAATTGAACAGGAAGATGTTAACTGTCTTGTGCCAGATGCCCACCCGGTGCACCTCAGCGCGAGGCATTTGCCCCAGGAATTGACCATCTTCGGTGAAGGTATCGAACAGTTCCATCAACGCCACCGCCTACCGATCCCTCATCAAGGGAGAGTGCCAAGAGAGAGTGCCACCGCAACACGCCCACCACGCTCGTGACGGACCATGATGTTAACGCCAGCACCTGGTGAACCACGAACAATCCACTCCACCTTGAGCCGGTCGTCAGTCTCATCGCCGGCCATGGCTGAGAAACCTGATTTGCCTGCCCGGCCCGCCAGCTGACCATATTCCTGCCTGCTATCACCCTGCACCAGTTCCACATTACCCTCGATTTCAGCCACCACGCCGCGCACTGCCTTCACGGCCAGCGCCTGGGCGGTGACATTGGTTGGCAGATAACCAACATTTTCAACAACCACCTGAACGCGCCACAGCCCGGCTTCCAGCCGCGTCACCGAGGAATCCCGCAGCGACAGCCTGGGCGACAGTTGCAACTG
>CAYGNA010000211.1:0-7071 GCA_964351065.1 uncultured Pseudomonadales bacterium | reverse complement strand
GGATGACGTCGAATGGATTCTGCAGCAGATGCCACCCAAACGGCAGATGGCACTCTTTTCGGCCACGATGCCAAAAGAAGTTCAGCGCATCGCCCGGCAGCACCTGAACAATCCGGAGGAAGTCGCCATCGAATCCAAAACTGCCACTGCAGCAACGATTCGACAACGCTACTGGTCCGTGACCCAGACACATAAACTCGACGCGCTTACCCGCATTCTTGAGGTAGAGCCGTTTGAAGCCATGCTGGTTTTTGTGCGAACCAAAATCTCGACCACAGAACTGGCAGACCGACTCGCGGCCAGGGGCTATTCCGCGGCTGCCATTAATGGTGACATGGCCCAAAAACAACGTGAGCAGATGATTCAGCGACTGACCCGTGGCACCCTGGACATACTGGTGGCAACCGACGTGGCAGCGCGAGGTCTTGACGTCGATCGCATCAGTCACGTCGTTAACTACGATATCCCCTACGATACCGAGGCCTATATCCATCGCATCGGGCGCACGGGCCGAGCTGGCCGCCTGGGTGATGCGATCCTGTTTGTCTCACCACGTGAACAGCGCATGCTGGCTGCCATCGAACGCGCCACGCGCCAGAAAATCGAAAAGCTGGTATTGCCAACCACCGAGATGGTAAACAACAAGCGTATTGCCGACTTCAAGCAGACTATCAGTGACACACTCGCGGCGGGTGGCCTCGAATTCATGCAAGGCATTCTCGAGCAGTACCGCCAGGACCATGACCTGCCATCCATTGAAATTGCAGCCGCCCTGGCCAAACTCGCCCTGGGTGAAAAATTGCTGTTACTGCAGGACAAACCGGCACGTGCTGAACATCAGGACAGACAGCCCAGACAGGAACATTCCAGACAGGAACATTCCAGACAGGAACATTCCAGATCTGAGCAATCCAGGCAGGAGCAACAACAGCGGCGAGACAGACCAGAACGACAGGAACGTCCTGCCCGGCCAGAACGATCAGACAAGTTTTCGAACAACGATGAAACGGCTCGCGCTGACACCCGCCATGCTGTCGAAGAACGCCCCCGTCGAGAGAAGCGACCCGATCGCGGTGCTGGCCGCAAAGGCCTCGAAAAACCACCTGAGGGAATGGAGCGGTTTCGCATTGAGGTGGGCCGGGACCACGACGTAAAACCCGGTAACATTGTTGGAGCGATTGCGAATGAGGCTGGCCTGGACGGCGAGCACATTGGTCACATCGAGATTTATGACGACCACTGCCTGATTGACCTGCCCACTGGCATGCCCAAGGATATTTTCCAGGAGTTGAAGCGCGTTATCGTGTCAGAAAGACCACTGAACATTACGCGCTTCGAGTCTTTCAAAAAGGAACGCAGGATTGCGCGTGAGCATGAGCGCGGGGACAACGGGGCAGAGACTGAAGAAACCTTTGAAATCCCCGAAAAGAAACCCAAAAAGAACAAGGCCGGCAAGCGCAAGGCCAATAGCGGTTCTGCCAAGGCGCCAAGAAAGCGACCTGCAGCCGACGGCGCAACCAGAAGCGGTCCGGCTACCAATAAAAGACCCAAGAAACCTGCCAATCGGGACTGATGCCAGGATCTGCCTGCCCCGTCTGCGCCAGCACCGAAATCAGCCTGGGACAGCGAGTCGCCTATTTGCTGACTCGGGATCCACTGCGCTGCGCAAGCTGCGCGACCGAACTCGCCATTCGGCGGCGTGACCGGATTTTCTCTATCCGCCGGGGTGTGCTATTCCAGATTATCGTCGTTGGCGCCATTATCCTGGGTCTCTTCAATGCCAGTTGGCTGGTGGTAGTTTTCGCCGTACTCCTGCTGGTTCTCACCAACCTTGCATTTGAACTCACGGGCGAACTCACGGGCGAAATCGCGAAGCCTCAGGCTTCCCCGACTGCTTCAAGGGGAGAGGCCGAAATGACAGCAGGCAAAGATCAGGGGCCGGAGTAATTTGCAGGGCCTGTTCATTCGGCGCAAGCAAGGTATAGTCGCGCGAGTAGACAAACAACTTATATGCCAGGAATCCACAAGGAGGTGTACATGCAGTGCCCGAAGTGTCAAAACGCGATGAAAGAGGTAACGGTTAAAAGCATTACCGTCGACCAATGCGAATCCTGTGGCGGCATCTGGTTTGATAGCGATGAGGCAGAAGCACTAAGCGGCCGACTGGTCAGTGAGTTTCTCGATACAGGCGATCCTGTTGTCGGTGAAAAGATGGACGAAGTTGAAGACATCAACTGCCCGGTCTGCGGCAGCCAGATGGAGATCTGCTTTGATATCGATCAGAGCCACGTACAGTGGGAAGAATGTCCGCTGCACGGCAAGTTCTTTGATGCAGGTGAGTTCGTCACCTGGGCCGCAGCACAGACTGACTGAAACCGACCATTGCGCAGCGCCTAGCCATGGCCGAGCACGGGATGCGGCGTGTAGGCGTCTTCCAGGTATTTGCGGTCCTCATTACCAAGCTGTAGATCAATGGCAGCGAGGGCATCCTCCAGTTGAGGCAATTTGGAGGCGCCAATAATGGGTGCGGTAACACCAGGCTGGTTCATCACCCATGAAAGCGCCGTTTGCGCCGGCACAACGCCAAGTCGGGCAGCCACCTCGGCATTTCTGTTGATAATCTCCATGTCTGCCGGATTGGAATAAAGCATCTTGCTGAAGTCATCAGTGTTGGCGCGCACTGTATCTTTCAGCGTTTCTGCAGTCCTGGTCAGGTAACCCCGGGCGAGGGGGCTCCAGGGGATCAGCGCGATATCCTGATCGCGGCATAGCGGAATCATCTCCCGCTCTTCCTCACGGTAAAGCAGGTTGTAATGGTTCTGCATCGACACAAACTTCACCGCGTCTCGCAGTTCTGCCGTGTAGAGATACTTTGACATCTGCCAGGCGAACATACTTGAAGCACCAATGTAACGCACCTTGCCAGATCTAACGAGCTCAGAAAGGGCGTCGATCGTCTCTTCCACCGGTGTTTTTGGATCAAAACGGTGTATCTGGTAGAGATCAATGTAATCAGTACCCAAGCGCTTGAGGGACGCATCACAGGCCGCCATCACGTGCTTGCGCGAGAGTCCCCACCGATTACGCTGACGCCCGTTGGTGCCGTTAAAACATTTGGTGGCAACAACGATATCCTCCCGGTCAATTGCGAGGTCCCTGATCATGCGCCCTGTCACCTCTTCACTTGCGCCATTCGAATAGACATCGGCAGTATCAAAAAAGTTGATACCTGCTTCAAAAGCACGGGTGAGAATTGGCAGTGCTTCATCGTATTCCAGCACCCAGTCGCGCCAGGCCTTACTACCATAGGTCATCATGCCAAGGCAGATGCGTGATACCAAAAGGCCGGTATTACCAAGATTTGTGTACTTCATCATTTGTTCCCGTTAAGCCAGATCAACAGTTCTCGCGTTGCCTCATACTCCTCGCGCGACGTGGCAAACACCGATGCTGCATAGTCAGTCACCCCTGCCTCGGCCATCGCCGCAATTTGTTCAATAACCGAATCCCTGCTGCCAACAAGCGCCAGTTCACCAGGCTCTGTTACGCCCTCGCGCGCAAACATCGCCTTGTAGGACGGCAGTTCACCATACAGTGCAAGGTTTTTGGAAATGGTCGTACGTATTCTGGTCGGTTCAGTGGTAACGCAAACGGGTAGCGAGGCGATTACGCGGGGTGCGGGTCGACCAGCCCTCGCTGCCGCCTCGAAAAGGCGCGGCACAATGTGGTTGCGAATGGTCTTCGGCCCAACCCAGGCCAGCGTTGTGCCGTCTGTTCTGGTCCCTGCTACCCTGAGCGCCTGGGGTCCAAGTGCCGCAACGACTACCGATGGGCCTGGACGACCAGCCTGGAAGACAGTGGCATTACATGAAAGGGTCTCACCCTGAAAGTCCACCGCACCTTCTTCCAGCAGTGGCATCAGGATGGAAAGATACTCTCGCAGGTGTCGGATAGGCTTGTCGAACGCAATCCCCAATTGCGCCATCATAACCTCGTGGGAGAGACCAATTCCCAGCGTCAGGCGACCGCCTGCTGCCGCATTGGCTGTCAGAGCCTGCCCTGCCAGAATCATTGGATGTCTCGGGAAGGTGGGCACAATTGCAGTACCCAGTTCAATCTCGTCGACCGAATCGGCAATCACCGCAAGCACAGTCAATGCATCAAATCCGCCCGTTGGGTGTTCCGCTATCCAATAGCTGGCAAAACCCTCGTTCCGCGCGGCAATGGCGTCCTGCCGAATGGCTTCAATTGAGGCTTTCTGGACCAGCCCGGTACCATTTATCCCGATTCTCATTTACAAGCCTCTATCTTTTTCCAGGTCGTTGGTTTTTTCCAAGTCGTTACTAAAGAACAGAACACCGCCCAAACACAACCTTTTTGCAACTATGGATCGCCTGATGATGTCGCGACTGTCCAACCGGGCCGTCCACCTAAGCTATCATGCCGAGCCAGCAGCTGCCTGTAACCAGGTCAACAGGATTCCCTTGATAGTGGTGACGGTTGCCATTGGCTCATCAAACATAAAGTGATGGTGAGTGGCGGGGATCGTAAAAATGGGCATGGTGCCACCGGTGACATCCCGACAGTAGTCTGCCGTCTGGGCACCGCCGTCCGTACTGTGTTCCCCCAATACAATCGCCGCTCGACAGCGCAGGTCGACAAACTTCTTCGCCTGGTCGATACCCATTTCGAGGTGATCAAAAAGCGATGGATCAAACTTCCAGGTCCAGCCACCTTCGACCTGTCGCAATGCCTTGTCCGCAAGATAATCGATGATATACGGATGCTGACACGGTTGTGCCGGCACCAGGCGGAAGCGACCGAGGGCAGTCGCCTTGTCCTCGTAGACGCGCGTGGGCCGCGCGGGTTGGCCACCACGTTTCTCGTATTCCTTACCCCACTCCACGTACTGCTCAGGCGGCGCAACCGTAAAGTCGCCAAAAACAATACCGCCGAGTTCATGCCCAAATTGATGACCGGTCTCCAAGGCAACGAAGCCACCAAAACTGTGCGCAACAACAAACGGTTTTTCACCCAGGCCGGCTGCCCCACAAACAGCTTTTACCTCCCTGGCAAACGCTTCTCCACTATATTTTTCACGCCAGCCACTATCACCATTGCCAGACAGGTCAATGGCCGCGACCCGAAACTGATCCGCCAGAAAGGGCGCAACAAACCGCCACCATTCAAGGTTGGCGTTACTGCCGTGCACCAGCACGATGCCAGGCAGACCCTCGCTACCCCAGACTGCATAATTAATGACGCAGTCGTCTACTGTCACCTGTGAATTCACTGAAGGTGCCGCTATCGCACGGTCGAACCACTCTGGCTTGTTTTCTCCTGTCATCTCCTGCTCCGGTCATTCCAGCCAACCGCGGACTTTAGCAACCTGCTGCCTGACTCGCCAGTGGCCGAGTTGCGGGTCGGACGTGTAGTATCCCTTCATCACCTCAATTTTTAACGGAGCAAATCATGAATTCACTGAAAGGACACAAGGTTGTCATTATTGGCGCCACCTCCGGCATTGGACTCGCCACGGCAAGGCAGGCGGCAGAAGCCGGGGCTGAGGTCTGGGGCGTGAGCAGATCACCTGAGAAAGTGGCGGCAGCAAGCGCAGCACTCCCACAGGTCAGGTTCAGCGAGCTGGATACACACGATACTGAAGGACTGGCCAGGCTGTGCAGCGAGGTTGGCACCATTGACCACCTGGTCGCTGCTGCAACTGGTGCGGATCGCACCATGAAACCGTTTATGGAACAGACAGATGAGCAGTTTCGCGAGGCATTTAACAAGTTTTGGGGCTACTGTAATGTCATTCGCGCAGGTGTGCCTTACCTCGCGGCGAACGGTTCTGTGACACTGGTTAGCGGTACACCCGCGCGCAAGAGTAATGTCGGGATGTCATCCATTTCGTGTGTTGGCAACGCGGTTGAAGGGCTCACCCGTGCGCTTGCACTGGAACTGGCACCCAGACGAGTAAACGTGGTCGCACCCGGAATCATTGATACCGGCATGTTTGACCGGTTCGGTGACAACAAGACTGCTGCACTGGAACAGATGGGTAAAAACGTACCGCTTGGTCGGGTTGGTCAGGCTGATGAAGTTGCAAGTGCAATTCTCCATACGATGTCCAACAGCTACATGACCGGCACCACCCTGGACGTTGATGGCGGCTCTTTACTACCTTGAAGAGATGCCTTAAAGAAATACCTTAAAGAGATGCTCTGGCGCTCTGCCCTGACAATCTACCCGCGAATCCGCAGTGAGCGACAGCGCCAGCATCATCACGTTAGCTCCGCCGGCGGCAAAGTGGGTTTGGGCGCGCCGGGGGCAGCTTTCCATTCAATCATCCGCCGGATTTTGGGTGGCCAGTCACCCTTGTGGAGCGCCTGGATCAGCTCACCGACCTTGCCGTCAGACACGGTAGTTCGGGAATGAAACCGCACATAGTCAACCCAGGTTGGCACTTCATAACGCTCTATCCAGCATTCAGGGTCAGAGAGGTCCTGGGTGAGAGACCAATCCAGAGCCCCATCCCGACGACGAATCCGCCTGCGCTCGGCCATGATGACCAGGAATTTGCGCAGGTCGGTCTTGTCGATCTGATACTCAATTGCGATTGTAATGGGGCCGCTACGGGATTCAAGTCGAACTGCCGTGTCAGGTATCTGCCAACGATTGAGTGGATCCATGTTGAGGATTTCGCGACTCGGCAGAGGTAACCAGAAGCCAATAGCTGCGCCCAGCAGCATGGCAACAGCTGCGAACAGCAGTGCATAACCTGGCGAGAGTGTTTCTGCAGCCTGGCCCCAGAACCAGCTACCAATAGCCATGCCAGCGAAGGTCGCCATCTGGTATAGCGACAGCGCACGGCCGACTACCCACCGGGGCGTCGACATCTGCACCGTGGTGTTAAACAAAGACAGGGCAATTACCCAGGTGGCACCGCCGATGAGCAACGCCAGTGCGGTTACCCAGACCAAGGAGGAATAGGCCGCGACACCCGCACAAAATGCAAATCCAACAAACGTCAGGCGAATCACAGATTCATTACTGAGATACTCTCTTAAC
>CAYGNA010000210.1:0-7092 GCA_964351065.1 uncultured Pseudomonadales bacterium | reverse complement strand
GCAAGAAAGGTGATCATCAAGACAAGTCCACCCCAACCGGCCCATACCGCCCATGCGGAAAATGTAGGGAACAGCAGTTCAGCCGCTGCCCCAGGGGATTGCGCTCGTGCGAACGCCAACAACAGTGGGTGCGCCAACAACAGCAAGAGGGCGACACCCCCAAACACATGATGGGTCTGCCACAATTTTGTCAGGCCACCAAAACCGCGATCGAAACCGGGCACCCGGCTACTGAGGCCCGCGGAGACCAGCAGGAAGCCAAGACCGGAAATGCCGGTAATGCGACCGAGAGCGCTGAGCGAATCACTTGCGCTCGCCCAGTTGATGTCTTTCAACACCCAGGCTGAAATAACCGTCGGCAATAGAGCCAGAAGCCATACCGCAATAGTCGCGGGCTTCATGGTGCTTGTCCCCGCGTTCTGGAAGTAATGGACATAATTGACATAACCGGTATCAGTGACGCCATACCAGTTGATTCCATACTGATGATTTGACTCCC
This sequence comes from uncultured Pseudomonadales bacterium, assembly GCA_964351065.1. GTDB lineage: Bacteria > Pseudomonadota > Gammaproteobacteria > Pseudomonadales > Azotimanducaceae > JANQJA01. The sequence goes on along the minus strand of CAYGNA010000210.1, from coordinate 6,593 downwards.
TGAAGGAAAGGCTCTGACCCTGGTGACAGGTCCCGCGCCATCAAGACGCTGGTCCGCAACAGTGTATCGTTCTCTTGAGAGTGTGTCCTTAATGACATTCGCAGTCCAGGTGTGCAGGGGACGCCAACCCCGTGGAAATGGTTTGGCGGTGAAATCAGCCGCGCAGGTCTTTCAGCTTGAAGTTATCCCAGGTCACCCTGCGATCGGGCTGAATGACAATCCAGCGGCTTGATTTGCCTGCTGCCGTGGCAGCATTGGGCTTTGGTTCGGCCGGTGCAGGCTGCCCGTGACCACCGGCATATTTGATGCCCATTTGCAGCCTGACTTCTCCAAGGTGCGGCTCTGCGGCTTCTTCATCCGCGGTCTCAAGTACCCGGGCCTTGCCCTGGAACATGGCAGCCTGTAACTCCGGGAACTTTTCATTGCGATCAACAATAATGGAGCACTCGGGATTACGTCTGACGTTCGCGACCTTTTGACCGCGTCCATAGGTATAGATTTTGCCGCCCGCCCAGCCAAACCACATGGGCGTGAGGTTGATGCGTGTGCCAGGCCCGACTGTGGCAATGCGCATGTTCCAGCAGCTGGTCATGATTTCTGCAAGTTGCTCATCTGTGAGGCTTAGTTTTTTTGAGATTGGCATATATGTTCCCTCTTAGTGTTTTTCTTCTTGTGACCCGCTTCTGATCAGGGGCTGCTGACCTGCGGCATCATCCGCCAGTGCAGACCCGCCAGCAACATGACCCCCAGGCTGGCTGCCATGAGTGTCAGACTTGATACCGGTACACCCAGCGGGTCCAGGTCAGGCAGTGCAAGCAGCACCCCGGCAACGGCCACCATTGTTACCTGCAGGGCACCATTCAGGTTGCCAATCACGGGCAGGTACCGCTGTACTGCGCCTGCCAGCAAAAAGGTACCCAGCAACACCTCGGTGGTGCTTTGCAGTGTCTGCAGCCAATTACCCTCGAGTATGAGAGATTCATCGAGCACAAAAATAAATGGAATCAGGTAGGTTGCCACACCGAGTCGCATGGCAGTAAACCCGGTCATCATGGGGCGGGCGCCGGCGATGCTGGCAGCAGCGAATGCGCCCAGTGCAACTGGTGGCGTAATAAACGACAGCATGCCCCAGTAGAGAATAAACAGGTGTACGCCCAGCGGGTTGAGGCCGCCTTCAATGAGTGCGGGTGCCAGCACAATGGCGAGGAAAATATACGCCGCGGTAACGGTCATGCCGATGCCGAGGATAAAACTGGTGAGCGCTCCCGTCAGCAGCAGCACCGCAACCGAGCCACCTGCAAAGTACAGCAGTTCATTGACGAGCGTACCTGACAACCCCGTGACCGAGAGCGCGCCCACAATCAGGCCAACGCCTGCCAGCACGGCCAGCAGTTCTGTCAGCAACCGTCCCGTTGCCTGGATAAATTCGATCAGTTGCGCCAGGTTAAAACGGTGCTCTGACGAGAACTGGTTAATGACCAGCAGGCAAGCGGTGGCGGCCCAGGGCGCCAGCGATTCGCGTTGCATGACGAGCAGCAGCACCACCAGCAGGACAAACGCCAAAATATAGTACCAGCCCTTCTTCAGTGTATCTCCCACTTTGGGCAGTTCACCTTCGTCAATGCCATGCAGTTCTTCCCGTGCGGCGTAGGCATCGAGTTGCATAAACAGTGCCGCAAAATAGAGAAGTGCAGGTATCGCCGCTGCCAGTGCAACCTGGTAGTAGGGCAACTCCAGGAATGTAGCCATGACAAAGGCGGTTGAACCCATAATAGGTGGCAGCAGAACGCCACCGGTTGATGCGCAGGCTTCCACCGCAGCAGCAGTTTCTGCCTTGAAGCCGTTTTTCATCATGGCAGGGATCGTGAGCTGACCGGTTGTCACCACGTTTGTGATAACGCTACCGCTCATTGAACCCATCAGCCCGCTGGAGATAATGGCAACCTTGGCGGGGCCGCCGCGAACCCGCCCGAGCAGTGCAAAGGCGAGGTCAATAAAGAATTTGCCACCGCCGGTATACTGAAGCGCAATGCCGAAGACCAGAAATCCAATCACCAGGTTTGCAAAGGCGCGAAACGGCAATCCCAGCAGACTCTCGGAACTCATGATGTGATAGGCAGCCGTTTCCGGCAGGCCCGTTGCCATACCGGAGAGCGCCTCCGGCATTTTGTCAGCAACAAGCGGGTAAAGTGAGAAGAGCAGCACAAGGCAGAAAAGTGCGGTGCCACCGGCCCGTCTGACGGCTTCCAGTACCAGGGCCCACAGAACGACACTCACGATGATGGCATTCTCTGGTGCAACAAACTCCCAGCCCTCGTCCACCATTTGTTCCGCGTGCAAAAACAGCCAGATACAACATCCAAGGGTTGCGAAAGCAAGAACGAGGTCAAGCGCAATGAGGTCGTAGCGCAGGTTGGAACGATACACAATAAATGAGAAGGGCAGAAGCAGCCCAATAAGTGCGTAGTAGTAATGTGTCTCCAGGCGGATAAACGCATCCAGCATCGGGTCGCCAAAAAGGCGCAGCCCATCCAGGGTAAGCAGAACCACCAGTACGGTGGCCAAACCCAACGGGATGCCTTTGATACCATGGTAGGTACGGGTGCGTGCAAGTGTCATTTCATGGCTCCGCGTCGGGCAACATTAGCGCCATACCGGGTCAAAGCCCGACTGCTCAAGGCGCAGTGCACGCAGTTTTGTCCAGATTCCGCTGAACTCTTCATCTGTGTCTGTTTCAAGCAACAGCATTTCCTGCCATGCACTTGCCAGAACCGCCTGGCGCCGCAGCAGTTCGTCGTTGTGGGCTGCATAGGCCGCGTTCCACACACCAAGTTCTTCAAAGTACTGCACAGCACCCTCATGGAACGGCACAACCCAGTCGAACTGTTGGCGCGTGAGTGCCCATCCAATCGAGCCCGGGTCTGAATCCTTGAAGTAGGGGTACCCTTCGACGATGGCACGGGTCAGGTTGTATACCAGTGCGGGATCCTGGTCTGCCAGCGTCATCAGGATAGGATAGGGATAAGTGGCTCCCTCATGCGGATGTACGTCGCTGATGGCTGCGCCCCGAGTACCCATGTGTTTGGTGAAGTAGGGGGCAACACCAAGCAGGCGCTGCCAGCAGGCGGCATCATCATGCGGCACCGGCAGCCAGCGGATCCCTGCTGGGGACGCTTCCAGCTTGCGGGTTGGACCCGATACGGTCGTCGCATAGGCGGCATCAACATGCCCCTCGACGATCCCGTTCCACATGGCGTTGTATCCCGGAAACTCGATCACGGTGACATCATCCCAGCCAACATTACCGCAGGCCATGAGAGCTTGCGTTGAGATGTTGAGTGAGGGAGCGCCCCGAACACGCGGTATCCGTTTACCCTTCAGATCTGCAAACGTGTAAATGTCTGACGATGCGGGCACAGCGACAGCCTGGTTTGAAAGCCCAACGGACATGAGCAAGACCCGCACGGGCACGGGACCCCAGCGCCGGCTGGCAAACTGGAACGTGCCTTCCTGGGCAAAGTAGGTTGCCACCCCGTTGGCCGAGAACTGTACCCGGTTCACCATTAGTGGCAGCATGCGAGAGACGTCGTTCTTGCCGGGTATGACCCGCAGGGTCACGCGATGCTGGTCTTTCATCATTTTGGAAATACCCACGGCCTGGTTGTACCCGGTGGTGCCCAGGTTGTACGCACTCCAGGCCATTGCGCGTGGCAGTTCGATGTCGTCTGCGGTAGCGCTGGCGCAATAGAGGCACAGGAATGTCAGGATGAGTCTTCGCACTGGGTTCTTCTGGCGGTAAAAGCAGCCCAGTGTAAAGATTTTTTGGGGCGGAGTAACGATGTATGGGGTCGGAGTAAGGTGACTTGTTTACTCCGACCCCGATTTTCCTAGCGGAACCGCCAGGCGAACTCGACGGAGTAGTATCTTGGGTTCGCGCGTCGATAGATCAAACTTTTTTCGGTTGGGGTCGCCTGAAAAGACCAGGCTTCGAAATTTGCATCCAGTATGTTGTTGCCACGGAGCATCAGCGACCACCGGTCGGTATCCAGGCCGATCCTTGCATCCACCCGCTCGACGTCGTCCTGAAAGTCGGCCAGTGAGCCGGCCGAAGGCAGTGTGCGAACGCCACCCTGTTCAACAGTAAAGTTCATGGTGGTCATCAGCGCTGCGCCTTCAAACACAGAGCTCATATTGGCCAGTGCCGGCAGCGGCTGTCGGTACACAACGGCGCCCTTGTATTCCTGTGGTCGCATATAGGGGAGGGCCTTGCCAATTGTGGACGCGTTGGAGGGGTCGACGTCAGGATCCAAGCTAGTGACTTCTCCCAACTGGCGTGACCATCCCGCGCGTACGTTGAAGTAAGCGCCGCTGGAAAAACTCTTGAGCCAGGTTAGCTCGGCTTCCAAACCCCATGCTTCAGCTTCACCCACGTTGTCGATAAAAAACACAGTTGGCAGTTCTTCCCCGGGGTTGCCCAGCGCATCGGTTTCAACGCGAGTGCCGTCGGGATTGAAGCCAAGACCGTTACCCGCCGTATCTGTGAGCTGGCACAGGGCAGGACAACCGTTTGATGTGGTATTCAGAAAGTTGTCGTAAAGCGTTGAGAAGGCAGCAAGGTTGAAGGTGAGTCCACCGGCCAGCGTCGACTTGAATCCCATCTCGTAGGTGAGCGAATCCTCTTCGTCATAGGTAGGTACCGCAACGTATCTGTCCAGATCAGGTATCCCTGCGCTGAGGTTAAGACCACCGTGGCGGTACGCTGAAGCAACCTTGGCGTAAGCCATGAGGTCCCGAACCGCGCTGCCAGAATCCATATCAAAACGATACGAGGCCGTAATACCCCAGGGCACATTTGTGAACTTCTTGGGAGGTGCTGTGAAGTCTGTTTCAGGCGTTGGCAGTCGGGTGCGGTCGGTTAACACTGTGCCACCCACTTCGTCCTCGGCGTATCGTACTTCTGCGGCGAGCGAAAGTGGCATTGACGCAAAGGTGTATTCGGCGCTGGCGAATGCCGCCCAGGAATCAATGCCAAGGTCTACCCTACGATTCTGTGCGTTGCCCCAGTTGCCAGCGCTCGCCGGCAAGCCAAGAACGCCTGGATAGTTGGTGACACGCTCAATACTGTCCGTCGTGAAGTAATCTGCACCAACCATCCAGTTGAACTTATCGTTCCCGTTCGCAACGTATCGCACCTCCTGGAAGAAGATGTCATTGTCAACGGCTGTTGCGGTTTGTCGATTCAGGCCAAGCGCAAAGAATGACGACGGAAAATAGTAATCAGCATCCGCCCGGTCGTAGACGTCACGGTGGCGATAGTTGCTCACCGACGAGATTGTGCCTGAGTCTGTATCGATATCAATTGTCAGGTTGTGATTGTCGACCTTGTTCTGGGTATATACCGGTGAATCAATCAGTGAATTGAATTCAGAACCCGTTAGGGCCAGGTGCTCCTTGACAATAAAGATGCCATCAACGGTCCCCTCGTCCTGGGTGTCGTACACGTAGTTGATGTCGATCGAATTCGATGGCTGCCAGCGCAGGGCCATTCTGTACGCTTCGTAACTATCGACGTCCAAAACGTTGCCGTTGCTGTCCTTGTAAAAACCGTCGTCACGCTGATCAGTGACAGCCGCAAAACGCGCTGCCCAATTGTCATTGATGGGTACGTTAATCCAGATATCGCCCGCCTTCATGTCCTTCTGGCCAGCCTCCAGCCCGACGCGCATGTCCAAAGTCTCCATGACGGGGCGGGTTGTAATCACGTTGATCGCGCCGCCGAGCGCATTTCGACCATAAAGCGCACCTTGTGGACCGCGCAGGACTTCTACCCGTTCCACATCATAGGTGTCAAACCGCGCAAAGTTTTTGCCGCCCAGGCTGACGGTCGCAAAGTAGGCGCCATTGCGGTAGAGGCCGGTTGCTGACACAGCGGCACGGTTGCGAGACTGGCCAGCACCCCGGATCGAAGGCTCGGTGAGCGTTGATCCCTGGGTCTCGTTAATGGTGATTCCAGCGACCTGGTCAGTCAGGTCCCGGAGGTCTGTGATGCCGCCGATGTCCTCAATATAATCGGCGGAAAGGGCGGCGGCAGATCCTGGCAGATCCTGCAGACGTTCCTCTCGCTTGCGTGCGGTAACCACAACTTCTTCATATACCTTTTTGGCGGAGTTCTCCTGCGCAAAAGACGGGATGGGAAAGGCGTACGTCATGCTGAACAGGAGCAGCGGAGTGATTTTGAGGTCACGGTATGTTTGGTTGGCCATTGTTTTTTCGACTCGAGAGCAAGTGGAGTGAACATCCTCATACGTGAGGATATATTTAGTCAATACGATTTATAGAAAAAAGTCGATAAAAGTGCGAATAAAAATAAAATAAGTGCCTTTTTGGCGTAATATTTTCATTAGCAAGGATTTATTTGAGGAAGATATTTTGAAATTGGATCAGGAAGCGACAACCAGGGAACAGATTCTGACCTCTGCGGAGGAGCTGTTCAGGGGAAGAACGGGTGCACCCATTCGTTTCACCGTGGGGGAGCTTGCAGAGAATCTGGAGCTTCATTACACGGCGATCTACCACTATTTCGAGAGCAAGGA
>CAYGNA010000209.1:0-7104 GCA_964351065.1 uncultured Pseudomonadales bacterium | reverse complement strand
CTAAACTCTGTTTTTGGTGAGTTCGGATACCTGGCTGATGAAGCAGAAATGGGGTTAATTCGTCTTATAACTACACATGATCATGGGACCCTACAATCGGTCGACCAACTACAATAAAGATTGCGCACGACGCGTTGCCTGCGCGGTCTCGCCCTGCTGATCACTGGCCCGGTGGGCATCAAGGTGTTGTCTAATCTGGCCACGCAAGGATGGCGTTATTCTGGTAAGAATAGAGGTTGACGTGCAGTTGGCCGACGGGCACGATTCCAGTTTAGGGGCGACCCAGTAAAAGCTAGACGCCCAGATTGGACGGATCCTGGTACCGTCAGAGCAAGAAGTACGGAATGCCCCACTGATGACGAATGAACTCGAGAAGCTGGTTCGACAAACGGAGTCAGATCTATCCGGGCGGGCCAGGGCACTGGCCGATGCCGACCGGTCAACCAAGGGCAAACTACCCAGGTTTTCAGTAGCCATTGTCATTTGGACAATAGTAGTTCTTCTGGTGGCCTTCAGGTTTGACGATATCGCACTGCTTGTGGGTGGCCCTACCGAGGCCAAAATCGAGACGGACCTTGGCGAGCTGCTACAAACTACCAGTGCGTCACTACACGCCTACGAAATCGCAAACGGAGTCCTGCCGCCCATCCTGCCCAATCCGGCCATCCGGGGGCTGGTGCAGTACGAGCGACATTCGGATATTGCGTTTACCTTGAGCGCAACCATTGGCGAGGTCACAGTAGAACTCGAGTCAAACGCAATGCATCCGCGTCGGAAGATGGACTAATAGTGCGGAGCTGGACGAAAGCAGACCTGGTGCTGATGGGGCTGGCAATCGTGCTGACTGTATCCATGCTCGGGTATCGTGCTTACCAGCACATCCGATATGAGCTCGAAGCGGACCAGGTCACCCAGAACATCCAGGCTGTAGCCGATGCAGTAAGACAATTCCACGACAATACAGGGCGGTGGTTTCCCAAACCAAAAGAGACTGAGACGCGCATGCGCGTCTACCTTGACCCGTTCCACGAGTCGACACCTGACTATCAGGGGCTGAATCAGGAGTGGCTGTGGCGTGAAAACAACTTCGGTATGGTACTGCAACTGGTAAAGTTTGCTCCAGGTGTTGATACATCCCTGACACGACACCTGTTCGCCGAGCCGTTCCGGAAGTACGAGCCATACCTCAGGGTTCTGCTCGACAACGGACCGAAGAGCTTGGATGAAGCGGAGATACTGGTACGGGTCCAGAATCGGCTGCCAGACGGGAGCATCGCGATTGTCGATGATAATTATTTTGTCGTCGATCTCCGGAGGCTGATCCATGTCGAATGATCTGGACGATTTAATCAGGCAATCCGCCAATGAGACCCTGGACGCCGTCGGGATTGGCGAGGAGACAGTGGCCGTCGCGCCGCTGTTCAATCATCCCTGGGGCGTCGGATTCTCGTGGCTGCTTTGCGTGGTTGTGGCGCTGTTTCTGTATGAGAGCCCGTTGCCAAGGGAGCGATCCGTCGGCGCGAGGAGTATCGAGACAGATCTCAGTGTCGCGATGTACCACGTCGCGCATCGCGTGGAAACCTACCGGCGGTTTACTGGCAACCTGCCCGAATACCTCGACCCCGCTTGGAGTGAGTCAGAGAATGTCGAGTACGTGCTGACCGATACGGGATATGAACTCATTGGCAAACAAGGTGGCCTCGAGATCACCTATCACCAGGGCGATAACCCGGAGGCGCTGTTGCACTTCGAATTATCCGAGGATATGGAATGAGCCTCAATCACTGGCTGGTAAAGGCGGCCACCAGCATTGAGAAGGCGCAACCCTTGCCGGCAACCTTCAAGCTGGAAGGTGACATCGTCGCCAAGTGGAACGCTGTTGCCCGTTCCTCCGGCATCGATCCGGCAAAGCTGGCCGACGCAGCCGCAGCGTACTTCGGCATTCGGCGCGCTGACATGGCAAGGCTGGAAAGCGATTTTGCAAAGCAGGTGCCAGAAAGCATTGCCCGCACCAACCTGGTTTTGCCGGTGGTCGTTGAGGGCCAGCACGCACTGGTCGCAACTGCGGACCCCGCCGACACAGCAACCCTGGACGAGTTGGCGTTTTCGCTTGGCATGCAGATAGAAGCCTGCGTCGCAACACCGGGTGAAATCGAATCGGCGCTGGCCAATGTATTCGGTGAAGACGGGGGTACCTTGAAGGACTGGGGTTCAGTCCCAAGCTCGCTGCTGGCCGCTGAACTTGTCCTCCGACGGATAGACGGTGCGGCGATCAATACCGGTACCAGTGCCACTTCAAAGCTGTTTGCGGAGATCCTTCGGCGTGCGTATCACTTGAACGCCTCGGACGCCCACATCCAGCCTTATGGTGATGGTGCGGTCGTCCGCAACCGCATTGACGGCGTGTTATATCGTGCCGTCAACCTGCCCGCCACAGTCCACCAACACCTCATTCGCCATGTGAAAGCAGCCGCGGGCATGGATCCGACGAAGCATATGATTCCCCAGGATGGGGAACTGCGGATGGAACTGGAACACAAGGAAATCGACCTGCGCTTGTCTGTGATTCCTGTCGGTTCCAGTGAGCGGCTCGTTATTCGACTATTGCCGCAGAACCAGGTCCGTGGACTCAGCATGTTGCGCCTCGATCCTGTCGAGCAGGAGAAGCTTGAGAACCTGTCACAACTTGCCGACGGCATGATCCTGATGACCGGCCCCACGGGGTCCGGCAAGACATCCCTGCTTTATGCCATGCTGGCGCAAAAGAACACACCCGACATCAACATCATGACGGTCGAAGAGCCGGTGGAGTACCGCTTGCGCGGCGCCTCCCAGATTGATGTGGACCCGCGCACCGGCCTGACTTTCGCGCGCGCGCTCCGCTCTATCCTGCGACAGGATCCGGACGTGGTCATGATCGGCGAGATTCGGGATGAGGAAACCGCAGGCATTGCCGCACAGGCTGCAATGACGGGTCACTTCGTTTTATCAACGGTACACACGCTGGATGCGCTACTCGCAACGGTCCGAATGCGCGATCTCGGCGTATCTTCCGCCACCCTGGCAGACGCACTGCATGCGGTCGCCTCGCAGCGCCTGGTGCGTGCACTGTGTCCTGCATGCAAGCAACCCCTGGAGGCCCATGAACTCTCTGCGAATGAGAAACGATTCGCTGACCTCTGGTCCACGCCAGCATGGAAACCCACGGGTTGTGATGCCTGCAGGGAGACGGGTTACACCGGTCGCGTTCCCGTCGTCGAAATTGTTGAAATCAAGGATGACTTAAAAAAGGAACTGCGAAACGGCAGCAACGATGTAGAGCGGCTCGAGTTGCTCGCGCTGGAAGGTGGGACGCGTTTTCTGGCAGAGGGCTTTGCCGCAAGGATCGAAGAAGGCGCAACCACCGTGGACGAAGTGCTGCGAGCATACGGCAATGGTCTCTACAACCGGCTGCAACATGCCGCAAACCTGCGACGCGCCTTGTCCTGACCTGTTGGCCTAACGAATGATGATAAGCATGGCTTCTCTCGAGCCAGATGAGAACGTATGAACAAAGCAATACTACATTCAAAGAACCACGCCGGCTTTACAATCATGGAGATGCTGATCGCGGTCGGCATCCTCGCGATCGTCGCCACCGTCTCGGTCGGCGTTTATGTCGGCTATCTGCGTTCCGCAGAGTCCGTCGACTCGCTTGCGACAGTCAGCGTCTTGAAACAGCAGGTAGCCGTCCTCGCAGGAGCGAACCAGGGCCTGATCACTTGTGACGATTCAATGGTCAAGCCCGGCGATCTGGACAATCCCTATGTAGCGCTCTCCATTGTTCCGATGGAACTTGATGCGGCTGACCTCACGAAGGGCTATGGCGCTGGGATTGCCGTCCGCGCCTCTGTCGACATACAGGGGAGAGTCGGTGTGCAGGTCGCCCGCACACTCCACGACGAACTCGTCAGGGCCAATGCCACCGTTTCGGATGCCGTGCTAACGGAATCAATAGTCGCCTTTGTCGTTTGGGTGAGTGAACCCGGCCAAAGGATTTGTAATCCGCCGGTGCAGCCCCCTTCGACACAATTGGCAAGCCTGCCGCCCGTGATCCCTATACAACCGATGCTCAGCCCCGCGCTGATGCAAGCCGTGGATTCCGCAACCCGGCAGACGGTTGTTGAATTGCAGGGCGCGGTGCAGGCGCTCAGTTCGACGATCGCAAAGGCCACTACGGCAGAGGAGTTGGTCAAGGCCCAGCAGGATCTCATCGCGAGATCACAGGCACTCCCGGCTGACCAGCTGACCGGGAGCATTCTCAACCCGGAGAAGAAGCAGTTTGTTGTCGACTGTGCAGATGTCGGTATCGACCTGTCGATGGCGCTGGGCGAACTATGCGAGGATCACTTTACAGGTGACTGTAGTGTGGCCTTCGGGCCCCAACATTACGGGGAGTGCGTTGTGGCCAGGATCTGTCGCAAGTCGACTGGCGTGTGCGCCGGCATTCCCCAGGAACTCGTGGCGCTCCTGCAGCAATCAGCCCAGCGCATCAAGGCGATCCAGGACGCTAATGCCCATTAATGGGGGCGGGGTAAAATTTGCCTATGGGCGAATCGTTTTTCTTACCCCGACCCCAAATTTTGATCATGCATCTGGCAATTCATCATGCCTGGGATGCTCTCCAGCAAACTGGTACCAACCCGGCTTGGCGGAGCTGAAAATTTCGCTCTGCAGTTCAAAGTTCTGTTGGTTGAAAGCGCCCGCCTCGATGATGTAGCGAGATGGCTTCAGCAGGTAAAAGAGGTTGCTGCCACAAATCTTGCAGAATCCTCTCTCTGCCCATTCAGATGAGGCGTACCTGACAATATTCTCTTCACCCTGGAAAGATACTGAGCCGACTGAGGCTGCCATGGCCGGGCCACCACTCCATCTCCGGCACATCAGGCAGTGACACGCATGGATATGCGGATCAACATCCCTGGCTTCAAACGTGACGGCACCGCACAAACATTGACCTGAACCATCCATCTCAGAAAATCTCCCCGGTCTCAAAAAAAGGTTGAATAATCCACGTTCCTTCCCGCGCCACAACCACAATCGACAGCAATTTTCGGTAAGCCGTTTCGTACACGGCTCTGCGCAAATTTCAGAGCGGGATGCACGGGATTGTCTTTGGTCTTCTCGTAGTAGGACTTCCAGTTGCTCATATTCTCTCCAAAATGCATAACACCAGGTTTTGCTACAAGGCGGTTCTTGCACGCTGGATGCGCAAGCAACCGTGACGGGTTGCAGTCATGTCAATCGCTTCAATAGTGCTCTCTTCCACGTCAGGCTCCCTCGGATAAGCCAGGCACGTAACGCCCGGCTGATGGACGCGAACACGAAGGTCGCCCGGGGCAGCGAAACAGCGCGAACATGAGCTGACTGTTAGAAGCCATTTTTCATGATGTTCCTGATTCTTGCCTTTACGGATGGCGCTTCATCCCTCATGCCCATTTCACACAACTTTTTCGTTTCTTCTGTGTATTCAGGGTATTGAAGAGACAACTCATAAAAACCATTGTACGCCCAGGCCCTGACAAATTTATTCCTGTCCACAAGACAGTCCCGCAAAAATAATTCAACACCGCGCTTTTCCACCGCGCCAACAGGCATATAGGGAACACATTGAAGAATATGCAGCCTGGCCTCCCAGTTCTCGAGTTCCTGGGCAAGCTTATATACGGAAGCAATTTCACGGGTATTCAGTTTGTGCTTATTTTCCAGGTGATGCTTTAGAAGCCAGGTGGCACCTGTTTCGAGCGTTTTATGATGTGCGAGTTCGATGAGCCGCGGGACGAAGTGTTTTTCCTGACAAAAACGGTGGTAGATGGCAACGATGTCACTTGAAGATTTACCATCCCAGTTTTCCAGCGCTTTAGCTACAGGGGGTGATGACCCATAGACTTCATGTTCTGCATCCCTGCGAGTCATTTCAATCAAATCACTCTCTCGGTTATTTTCGCATCGACGATCAGGTCACTGAGGTCATCATCCGGTCCAGTACCACGGAATGATCTCAAATCAGCTTCGGTTTCCCATTCCTCGTAGACGTTTACACGATCCTCTTCGACCGGATCAGCGGCGACAACAAAATCAAGGCAACCGTTCGTCGAGCGCGCCTGAACTATCGCCGGGTAAGACGAATCCAGAAACAGCTTTCGTTTCCCTGGCTTAACGTAAAGGTGTCCAGAAACAATCACCACGGTCGTCTACCCTCCGTATGTATAAAGCATAACCTGAACAATACGCACTATCGATTACAGGCGTTGTTAGGCGATCAATCTCAGGACGCGGGAACGGCAGACCTGGCCATCTGTTTGACCCAGGTTCGGTCTTTGTCAACCAGGCTGAAGCCGCAACTACAATAAAGACCATAAGCAGGGTCATTGAATCCCGCAGTGCCGATCTTCGCGCTGTGCATCCCCATCTCTTTCATGCGCCGGAGTCCTTCGAGATTAATCGCCTTCCCGAGCCCGAGTCGACGGTATTGTGGCCGCGTGCCGACAGGTTCAAACGAGCCGACCCCAAGCTTTCGATCGAGCCATCCAATACAGTAAGCGCCAAAACGGCCTGTCGCATCTTCTGCAACCAGATCCAGCGATGGCTCAAAAATATCTATTGATCGAACGCGACGGTATTGCTCAATCGTAAAGCTCGATTTGAACCATGCGTCTCGATGGGTGGCCACACGCTCCTCGAAGTCTGACTCGTCCACGCTTCTTAAGCGGTAGCCAGCAGGAACCTCAGGCTGCTCGATCGGTTCAGACAGGCTGCGAGTCAGCGAGTACTGAAAATGCCCTGTGGGCTCGAACCCGGCACGTTGCAGGAAACGCTTGCGGGGTTCATCACAATCCAGCGCCGAAACCATGAGGAGCGTTTTGTCATAATCCTTCCCGGACAGGTTCTCGTTCAGGGCATCCTCCCATTCGCTCATCGAACCTAGCTCCAGGAGCCATGGATAGAAGGCTGGAAATTCGGATCGACGCGCCTCGAGCCACGCAAGCACGTCCGCTGCCATCGATGAGTCGAAATCAATGTTCGTCCGCAAATCGAACGCTATTGGTGCGTTCAGTACAAACC
>CAYGNA010000208.1:0-7113 GCA_964351065.1 uncultured Pseudomonadales bacterium | reverse complement strand
GCCCGGGCTGGAGAGCAGTTCCAGGCGAGTTTTGAGGCGCACGAGGACTACGCGTGGTAGTTGATGACCAGCGGCACCCCGTTGCTGCATATCCTCAACAACAGTGCGAGCGCTTGTTTTAGGCGGGGTAAGTGCGACTCGGGGCAGGCCGGATTGTTCCTGTCAGCCAAATAGCGTTTAATCGCTACCAATCGATCGCACACATTCAGGGGAATTTTATGGATCTTGAGAACTTCCGCGCGGAGACCCGCGAGTGGCTGGACGCCAACTGCCCACAGAGCATGCGTAACCGGGCAGTCCATTTTGAAGATGCGTTCGACATCTACAACACCGACGATGCTGCCGTCTGGCTGGAACGTATGGCAGCGCGGGGCTGGACAGCACCTACCTGGCCGAAAGAGTACGGTGGCGGTGGTCTCGATTTTGAAACGAATCGTGTTCTGCAGGAAGAAATGGCGGCGATCAAGGCGTTGCCAGCATCGGTGGGCATGGGGCTCTCGATGATTGGCCCAACCCTGCTGGAGTACGGTACCGAAGAACAGAGAGCGCGACACCTGCCTAAAATTGTGTCGGGTGAAGTGCGCTGGTGCCAGGGATATAGCGAACCGGGTTCAGGATCGGATCTTGCCAGCTTGCAGACCAAAGCGGTACTGGAAGGTGATCACTTTGTCATTAATGGCCAGAAGATCTGGACGTCTGGCGCGCAGCATGCCGACTGGATGTTCTGCCTGGTTCGCACCGACCCGAATGCACCCAAGCACGATGGCATCAGCTTCGTGCTGCTTGATATGCATCAGCCCGGTGTCACTGTTAAACCTATTGCGTTGATCTCTGGCTCGTCGCCTTTCTGCGAGACTTTCTTCGACAACGCGATTGCGTTGCGTGAAGACCTTGTCGGTGAACTGAACAAAGGCTGGACGGTGGGCAAGCGCCTGCTGCAGTACGAGCGATCGGCCACGTCTGTGCGTACCAAGTCCAAAGTTAAACCACGCAACGTCTACGCCACGATTGCCAAAGACTATGTGGCAGAAGTGAATGGCAAGCTGGCTGATGCGTCCATGCGGGAAAAAATCACACGCCAGACCATGATGGAAAAATCTCTGCAGCTCACCATTCAGCGTGTCACCGAAGAGAGCAAGTCGGGCAAGGCGCCGGGCGCAACAACATCCATTTTCAAGCTGGTTGGCTCCACGCTGTCCAAGGAAGGCTCGTCCCTGAAGTCCGAGTTGCGCGGTATGGCCGGGGCTGGCTGGGAAGGCGCAGGGTTCTCGGCAGATGAACTGGATGCAACCCGGGGCTGGCTGCGCGATCGTGCCGTGACCATCTATGGCGGCACCAACGAAGTACAGATGAATATTGTGGCCAAGCGAGTGCTGGGACTGCCGGACTGAATACAGCACAGGCCTGGTGGCTTTGATGAGTAAAACACAGGGATGAGTGCAACACAGGACCGATGCTGGGTTGCCTGGGCAGTCAAGCAGATCAGTGCGGACTTTGCGCGTTCAGCAGATACGCACCTGATCAGGTTTGATCTGCCCGTGCTGGCAGAGGCGAACATTGATCTCTATTTCAAGGATGAATCCAGTCATCCGTCGGGCAGCCTGAAGCACCGGTTGGCGCGTTCGCTGTTCCTGTATGGACTCTGCAACGGCAAGATTGGTGAATGCACAACCATCGTTGAAGCGTCGTCAGGCAGCACGGCAATTTCTGAAGCCTATTTCGCTCGCCTGCTGGGGTTGCCTTTTGTGGCGGTGGTTCCCGCATCCACGGCTGCCGCAAAAATCCGCCAGATCGAGTTTTTTGGCGGCCGCTGCGTCAAGGTTGAAGGCAAAGATATCTACGATAAGGCCGAAGCACTGGCGCTGGAGCTGGGTGGCCACTATGTTGACCAGTTCACCTACGCTGAACGGGCAACGGACTGGCGTGGCAACAACAATATTGCGGACAGCCTCTTCAGCCAACTGGCGCGCGAGCGGTTTCCAGTGCCGAAATGGATTGTCGTCAGCGCCGGCACCGGTGGCACCTCGGCCACCATGGGCCGCTACATTCGTTATGTCCCCGAGCTTTGCGACCAGGTAAACCTCTGTGTTGTTGATCCCGAACGTTCAGTGTTTTTTGACAGTTTTGCGGGCGAGGAAATTGCGCCTGTCTCGGCGGGGTCTCGCATCGAGGGTATAGGCCGGCCCAGGGTTGAGCCGTCCTTTTTACCAGATGTGATCGACGAGATGATCAAGGTGCCTGATGCTGCCAGTATTGCTGCCATTCATTGGCTGGAGCATCGACTGGGCCGTAAATGTGGCGGTTCTACCGGGACCAATCTCATTGGGGCATTGTTAAAGGTAAGCGAACTGAGAACAGCAGGTGTAAGTGGCAGCGTCGTCACGATGATCTGTGATGCGGGGGAGCGTTACCTGGAAAGTTACTATAGTGATGACTGGATTAAGAAAGAGGGCCTGGATCTCGCTCCCTGCCTTGCTGCGTTAGACAAGTTTGAGCAGACGGGTGAATTCACTCTTGCCGGCGCTACGACCGCACGCCCTGGCCGTTTTTGACCGTCAAAACGCCGGCGCTGGTCTGACCCAGATCAATTGACACGGTGACCTGTCAGTGCATCATTGGCCTTTGGCCATTCCCGATTTATACCAGGAGCGGAGAGCATATCGATGAGTACCATTACACCTGTTGAAAAAGAAGCCCTGAAGAAAAAGTATCTCGAAGAACGGGACAAGCGTCTGCGATCTGATGCCAATGAGCAGTACATCAGGATTGAAGATGAATTTGCGCATTATCTCGAAGACCCCTATGTGCCTTTCAAGGCTCGAGAGCCCAAAACAGATCACGTGACGTTTGCGTTCATCGGTGGCGGTTTTGCCGGGCTGGTGACGGGCGCCAGGCTGGTCGAGAAAGGTGTGACAGACGTTCGCATTATCGAGAAAGGTGGCGATTTTGGTGGCACCTGGTACTGGAACCGCTATCCGGGCGCACAGTGTGATACGGCCGCGTTTGTGTACATGCCTTTGCTTGAAGAAATGGGGCACATGCCAAGCGAAAAATATGCACATGCGCCGGAGATACTCAGGCACTGCCAGAACATCGGCAACAAGTACGGGCTTTATGACAACGCGCTGTTCCATACCCAGGTGCGTGATCTGACCTGGGACGAGGAGGCGTCTGTCTGGAAGATCACAACGGACCGGGGGGATAACTTTACTGCACAGTTTGTCGGTCTTGGCACGGGGCCCCTGCACGTCCCCAAACTGCCAGGCGTGCCCGGCATTGGCAAGTTCAAGGGGCATTCGTTTCACACCAGTCGCTGGGATTACGACTACACCGGCGGTGACGAAAACGGCGCACTGATGGAAAAGTTGAAGGACAAACGGGTTGCGCTGATTGGTACCGGTGCAACTGCAGTACAGTGTGTGCCGCACCTCGCAAAAGCATGCAAGACGCTGTATGTCTGCCAACGAACCCCGTCATCGGTAGACGTGCGGGACAACCGCCCGATCGACCCGGAATGGTTCAAGGAAATGGCAACGCCGGGCTGGCAGCAGCGCTATTTGGACAATTTTGTGGAGAACCAGCAGGGCGGCTTTGCCACCGAGGACCTGGTGCAGGACGGCTGGACTGACCTGTCGCGCCGTATCCGGGAGAAGATTATGGTGTTGCCGCCAGAAGAGCGCCGCGACCCACTAAAAATGTTAGCGGCTTATGAAGACTCGGACTTTGAGAAGATGGAGGAGATCCGGGGTCGCGTTGATTCGATCGTCGCGGACAAGGAAACGGCGCAGCAGCTAAAAGCCTGGTATCGCCAGCTTTGCAAACGCCCATGTTTCCATGACGAGTACCTGCAGGCGTTTAACGAGCCGTCCACCAAACTGGTTGATACAGACGGACAGGGCGTGCAGGAGATTACAGAACGCGGCGTGGTGGTGTCCGGTGTCGAGTATGAGGTGGACTGCATCATTTACGGCTCAGGCTTTGAGGTGGGGACGGGCATGGAACGCCGGGCAGGTTTTGTGCCTGTGGGGCGTGATGGCATCAAGCTGTCTGACTACTGGGGTCAGGGGATGCAGAGCAAACATGGTATTCATATCCACAATTTCCCCAACCTGTTTATGCAGCAGCCAACCCAGGGCGCGATGCTGATCTCCAATGTGCCCCACAACATTATGGATTCAGCACTGACCATCTCGCAGGTGGTAGCCCACGCGCTGGAGGTTGGTGCTAAAGAGGTCGAGGTTACACAGGAGGCCCAGGATGCCTGGGTGGAACTCCTGCAGTCCGGGCCAGGCAGAATGCGCGGCGCGCCAGACTGTACGCCTGGTTATTACAACAATGAAGGCGGCGGCCCGCGGCCGGAAGCGCGCAATGACCTTGGATATCCCCACGGTGCAGCATCCTACTTCAGGTATATCGAAGGCTGGCGGAACAGCAACGAGTACGAAGGGCTGGCGTTTCGGTAGCCTGGGCAATGCAGAATAAGTGGGACGCAATTAGATGGACGCATTAACGGCTCTACATTCCCGCGTCTCGGTACCGCGTCTTGGCGGTGCGCCGCCGGATGCACTGGCGCTGGAGAATATTTTTCGTGCGGCCCTGCGCGCGCCGGATCATGCCCAGCTTCGGCCCTGGCGCTTTATCACCATCAGCGGTGAATCCCGCAATCGTCTGGGTGCTCTCTTCGCAGAAGCGCAGACGCAGGATGACCCGTCAATCACAGAGGCGGCGCTGGAAAAAGTGCGGTCCAAACCGCTGCGAGCGCCGCTGGTGGTGGTCGTGATCGCCTCGATCACACCGCACCCCAAGGTACCGGATATAGAACAGGTGATCTCGGCGGGTGCAGCGGCGCAGAGCATGCTGGTTGCAGCGCATGCACAGGGAGTTGGTGCCATGTGGCGTACCGGGTCAATGGCCTATCATCCGACGGTTCACGCTGGTCTTGGCCTTGTCGACCAGGAAAGCATTGTTGGCTATCTTTACCTGGGAGAACCCGAAGGGCGCCTGCGTGATGTCACACCGCTACCGGTAACCGCGTTTGTCAGTGAGTGGTGATAAGTTAACCCCGGTTGAGGAGATGATCACTATGACCAGCCAAACAGATTGGCCAACAGAAAGCAGGGAGGTCAGCTGGATCTCTTCAGCGGCGCTGCCAAACGGCAATTTGCGTATTGCCCGAACCACGGCAAACGGCGATTCATCAGAAGTAACCTGGCTCACTGATTCACCGCACAACGATTACAAGCCAGTTATCAGCCCGGACGGGCGCAAAATTGCTTTCTTTCGTACCTATCGTGAGGACCCCAGTTTCTACAAGTGGCAAAGCGCCATCTGCGTGATGGACATTGATGGCAGCAATCTGCGTGAACTGACCGGCCATACCTTCATGAATACCGAGCCCTACTGGATGCGCGATGGATCTGATCGGGTGATCTGGTCACGCATGGTAGATGCAAGCCTCGGCGCGCAGGGTACCTATGCGTTCATGACACATTGTGATGCAGCGCCCGGTGACGAGGCGCAGATCTCTGCGACCAACTGGGAGTGGATTAACAGCGGTCTGCGGGACGGCCGGGTTTTTATCAAGCAGCGCAATGCCTATTTCCTGATGCGACCCAATCCCGGCGGGGAGCCGGCTTATGAAGAAATCGATTACCCGGACGCTTTTCACTACCTGCACAAGGTTGCCCTGTCCAACGACGAGACAATGATTGCCTACATGAAGAAGGTCGACTCCAAAGGCGATGATTACCTGGGGTCAGAAATTGTCTATGCGAAGTTTGATGCCAGCGCCCCGGCCATTACCGATGAGGTAGTCTTTTCTCCCAAAGACGAGTCAAAGTTCAGCTGGTACGTGAGTATAGCGCCGGATAACACCTACCTGATTTTTGCTGAAAACGGGACGATCATGCAGTTTGACGTGGCTTCTGGCAAAACCAGGCAGCTGTCCACGCGAGCGGACATTCAATATCGCTATCCCACGATCATGGGCACTATCAAGTAAGGCTGATCGGGCTCTCATCTCCAGTAATCCAAGCCAGCCGTCTGGTTCCCGGAATCTGTCCAGGTCTGCAGGACAAGGCGCCAGTGTTAGCCGCCGACTTGCTGCAGGAGTGCTCGAAACTGCGGATTAGCTGGCTGTTGTTCAATCAACACGAGAATGTGCGTTCTTGCCTTGTTTGGCTGGCGCTGCTGGAGGTATAGGCTGGTGATGCCATACCTGTAGTCAATGTTGGCAGGTTCAATTTCTATAGCTCTCAAATAAGCAGCTTCTGCCTCAACGGGTTGGCCCTGCTGCTGGAGCGCAACTGCCAGGTTGTAGGCCATACGCGCGTTGGCAGGTGTCAAATCAGCAGCAATGCGGAAGTGGGGTAGAGCCTCCTCCAGTTGCGCCATCTCGGATAGCAGCAGCGCCAGCGAATAGTGTAGCTGACCATCTGCGGGTGAAATCTGGATTGCCTGCTGGAGTTCATGCCTGGCCTCGGTGTTGCGGCCCAGGCTGTTCAGTAGGTAAACGAGGTTAAGGCGTGCAGGTGTAAACAATTGGTCCTTCCTGAGAGCCCGTCGATATTCGGCTTCGGCCTCCTGCAGTTTCCCCTGACGTTGGTAGAACATTGCCTTGTTCATGGTGCCGGCAGTGAAATACTCGTTGGCATTCAGGTACGCCATATAGTCAGCCAGTGCTGCCTGGAACGCTTCGCGATGGGCGACCGGCAATTGTTCAGGCGGCAGACCTGCGATTGGTTCAATGGCTGCAACCCTGACGGCGCGATTGGCATCTGCTAACAGGGCGAGCCGGCTGCGCTGTGCGTTTGGGTCGGGTAAGCCTGCCAGGGCTGTGGCAGTTGCACGTCTGACAATTTCATCGTCATCATTTGCGAGGTCAATGAGCAGTGCGGTCGTGTGGTTATCCGCAAACTGGGCGAGGTATGCGATTGCCGCAGCCCTGGTTGTGCCAGCCTGTTTGGGATCACCGGCAAGTGCTTGTAATGCAGGCACGGCCGCGTCGCCGCTATGCGCGGCAAGTGCAAGCGCGTCATCAGCGCGCAGGGGGCGCTGACCGCCGTACCACGATGTCAGGTTCTCACTTGCCCAGGCAGCGTCTTCTTGCGTATG
>CAYGNA010000207.1:0-7122 GCA_964351065.1 uncultured Pseudomonadales bacterium | reverse complement strand
CTGCGCCTGTCACCGTTCCGTTTGCACTACCCAACTTCGCTCTGAATTCGCTGTCAATGCGTGCCTTCAACACGACCTTCTATAACCTGCCGCGACCGGCTGAATCGGTGGTTAATCTCAACACCTACAATTACCCGCTCGATAGGGTGCTGCATTGGAATCGCCTGTACGGCTCGCGAGGCTTTTTTCAGTACCAGTGTGTTCTGCCTATGGATACGAGCCGCGACGGCTACCGCGCGATTCTCGAAGAAACGTCCGCCTTTGGTGTGGCATCTTTCCTGGCTGTGCTGAAACTGTTTGGCGAACAAGAAGGATTATTGTCCTTTCCCATGGCCGGCTATACCCTGACCATGGACTTTCCGGTTAACTCGGGTACCCTCGGGCTCGCGGAACGACTGGATCGTATTGTCGAGGCGCACGGCGGACGGCTCTATCTGGCTAAAGATGCGCGTATGAAAGCATCCGCGTTTGTCAGGATGCAGCACAGCGTTGTGGATCAGTTTATGGATCTCAAAGCGAGTGTTGATCCAACACAAAAGTTTGCTTCTCTTCAATCAGACCGACTGGGACTGACATCATGAAAGCAGCAGTAGTATTTGGCGGTAAATCCTGGATTGCGCTTGCCATAGCACGGGAGTTTGCGGCCAACGGGCACAACATTTACCTTGTGGCGCGAGACTGTGAAGCACTGCGGGCAGATGAGCCTGATTTCAGGATTCGCTACAACGTCGACGTAACCCTGGTTGAAATGGATATCCTGGACGAACCACGCCTCGCTGAGTTTGTTGAAGAATTTGCAGCAGACTGCCCCGACGTGGTGATTTCTGTACTGGGCCGGCAGGAAGAAGCAGACCGCGAACGGGCGGATGTGGATTACATTGATGGCCTGGTGCGCGGCAATCTGTTTGGTCCGGCCATGGTGCTGGAAAAGTTTGCCACGCTGATGGAGAAGGCCGGGCGCGGCACGCTGATTGGGATCTCCTCGGTTGCCGGGGACCGTGGTCGCCAAAAAAACTATACCTATGGCGCCACCAAAGCGGGCTTCACGGCCTTTTTGTCGGGGCTGCGTAATCGACTGTTCAAAGCCGGCGTGCACGTGATCACAGTAAAACCTGGCGTCATTGAAACGCCTGGCACCGTGGGTATGGGGCATCCGGCGGCCCTCATGGGCAAGCCCGAGACGGTTGGTGCTGATGTCTACAAAGCCTTTGCAAAAGGGCGAAATACTATCTACACGCCCTGGTTCTGGCGCTGGATCATGCTGATTATTCGGCTGATTCCAGAGGCTGTATTCAAGCGGCTGGATATCTGAGGGTGAGCACGCGCAGCAACATCCTGCAATTGACCGCATTTGCCCTGGTGGTCCTGGGTACCAAGCTGCTGTTGCTTGAATATGCGGCAAACAGTGTTCCCATTTGGGATCAGTGGGATGCCGAGGCCGCCAATCTCATCATCCCCTGGATGGAAGGCACGCTCACGTGGGACGGTATGATTTATCCCCACAACGAACATCGTATTCTGCTGACACGCCTGCTTGCCCTCGGTTTGTTTGAGCTGAATGGCCAGTGGGACCCGATGGTTGAGATGGTTGTCAATGCGGTTATCTCAACCGGCGCGGGAATCCTGCTGTTGGTGATGCTACTGCGGCACTTTCCGTCGGCCGGTATCCGGCCCTGGTTGTTTGTCATCGTGCTAGTGGCCTGGATGGTGCCTTATGGCTGGCAGAACACACTTGCAGGTTTTCAATCACAGTTCTATCTAATGCAGATCTGTGCGTTGCTCACGATAAACGGCATGTTGTGTTCGCGCACTTTTTCTACAGCCTGGATTGTCGGCTTCATCGCAGCATTGCTGGCGATTTTTTCGATGTCGTCAGGACTGCTGGCTGCTGCTGTGGTGTTTGGCATGTGTCTGGTGCTTGCCATTTGGGGACGAATCCTGGGTGAATCCTTTCGGCCATGGGCGATCACGGGATTTGCTGCCGCTGTAGCAATGGCAGCTGGTTTGTCACTGCTGGTTGTGGTTCCGCATCACGATTTTCTCAAGGCGAAGTCGGTAATTGAGTTCCTGGGGTCGTTTAGCAAGGCAGCAGGCTGGCCCTGGACGGGTTTTGTCCATCCGGCATTTATTCTTCAGTTGCCGGTCGTATTACTTGCGATCCTGCCTTTTGTGGAAAAACGGCAGCCCAGGACGGCAGAGCTTTTTGTGATGGGGCTTGGTGCCTGGGTGCTGATGCAGGCGCTTGGGTTTGGTTACGCGCGCGGCGGTAGCGGCGAAGATCCGTCCTCAAGGTATATGGATTTGTTTTTGCTTGGGCCAATCGCAAATTTCTGCGCGTTGGTATTGATAGCGCGTACGGATGTAGCTAGAAATTTTTTACGTCCACTGACCTGGTTCGCCGGGCTGTGGTTGTTCACGTTGATCGCGGGCTCGGTTGACCTGTTGACGAACCTGACAGTACCCGATATCAACAAGAAGCGCGGTTTTGCCGCGACACAGAAAGAAAACGTGTCGAAGTATCTCGAAACCGGTGATGAGACGTATGTGACTAACAAACCGTTTCGAGCGATTCCCTATCCCTGGTCAGATCGATTGATCCTCATTTTGTCGAACGAAGGGCTGCGTCAGGTTTTGCCAGCAGATATAGCCCCGTCGCGGCAGATTGAACTTGGGCAGCCTGGCTCGACCTTTGTCTCGCCGGGTCAGTACGTCCACTTTTCTGCGCCGATTGGTTCAGGTTTTGGATCTTTTGGCGCAAACGGTGATGCGACACGTGGCACATTTGTTTCGCGTGAACTAACGGTTGATACAAGTTTTGTTCGAATGGATCTGATTGGCAATACGGCAGATGAAACCATGTACCTGAAACTGGTTGCAGAAGGTGTGGAGCCGGTGAAGGTAGCGCTGCATGGGTACACAGACCAGTGGACAACCGTTCAGGTGCCGGTTCCTGCCAGAACGTTCCATATCGAGGCAGGCGACGACAGCGAAAAGTACTGGCTTGCATTTGCCAACCTCAAGCCACTTGGCTGGTTGAGTTACTACACGGGCCGGATCATTTCCAAGGCAGATATTTTTATCTACCTGGCGATCACGCTCTGGTTTTTGACGCTGGTGATGCCGCAACTGGGCAGATTGCTGGATAGCGGAGCCAATCGAAAGTGAAAGAGACCTGGTCACGAATAGTTAGCTCCCCGGGCGAGAGTGCCATAGTCGCAGGGTTCCTGGTGGCCGTCTGGGTTATTTTTCGCGAGTATCTGCACTGGGATTTTGACGATTCATACATCGTCTACCGAATCGTTGACAACATCCTTGCCGGCAACGGTTGGGTTTTTAACCCCGGTGAACGGTATAACGCCAGCACCTCTGTGTTGAACACGGTGCTGGTATCGCTGGTTGCATTTTTTGTGGGTGATATTCCGGTATCGGCGCATCTGGTCGGTGCTGTCGGCATCCTGGTTGCCGTACTTGTTACCTACGATTTGTTTACCGAAGAATTTGGTACCGCGGTGGGTATTGGCGCGGCGCTGATGGTTGCCGGTGTGCTGTCGGCCAACCTGACCTGGGGGCTCGAGACCCATTTGTTTGCCGGTCTGGTTCTGCTGTTTGTCTGGCTGGAAAAGCGCGGCGTCAATACGTGGTACCTGCTGGGCTTGGTCTTCCTGACTCGACCTGACGGGATACTTTTTTTTGGTTTCAAAGGGCTGGTCGAGATCTATAAAACGCGGCGTCTGCCTATTAAAGGACCGTTGCAGTCCCTGGCTGTGGTATTGCCCTGGCTTGTATTTTCGCTGGCGTATTTTGGGCAGTTAATGCCGGCCACGCTGGCCAACAAGGTTTGGCAGGGGCAGTCTGGTTTCTGGGGGCGGGGTAATGTTTATCTGGACGGGCTGGTCAGTCATTTGACCACGCTAGGCCCTTGGCTCTGGCCTGTGCTTGTACTTGCCGCTGTTGGCGTTGGTGCGCTGATTGTGCGGCGAAACACGCTGCTGTTCCTGCTCGTGTTTGTTGCGATCCAGCAGTTGTTTTACGTCGTGCTCAATGTGCCTGCCTATCATTGGTATTTCGCGTCGCTTGATCTCGGGTTGCTGATTGCCGCGATGTATGGTCTCGCCATGCTCATTGGTGGTGAACGACGCCTGTTGGGATCGCGTATCAGCGAATTCGGTTTTGTCGGCGTGGTACTTGTGTTTGCGCTCGGCCGGTTATGGACCTGTATCCCGTCGATTTGCGCGATCCCAGGGATCAGGCATACCAGCTGTTGAGTCAGCGGATTGATCAGGCAGCGATAGGGCCAGGCAGTCTCGCGGCGTTGGAAGTGGGTACTATTGGCTACTTCCAGGATCGTAAGGTTGTTGATCTGGTGTCGCTGACGTCAACCAATCCTGAGTTCCTGTCGGGAGAACACCTGGACGTATTTTTTGACCTGCACCCTAAGATTGTTGTTCTGCATTACCCGCTTTGGGCAATGGAACATGCCCTGTTCTATGACGCGCGTTTCCAGGCTTTGTATCAGCGCCAGGAGATTGTGTCTGCGGCAGTTTCAACACAGATCTATGTGCGCGGGGTGGATGAGCCTGCTGAGATCGCGAGCATATTGAGTAGCGCAGGGGAAAACCAGAAACTAAGATCCGGCCCCTTCACAGGGTTTGCTGACGCCACTCGCTGTGTGCTTGATACGGTGAACGGCCGTCTGGTGTCGAGGGAGGAAACAATCCTATGGGATGATTCTAAAGATTCGCTGATTTTTGCTGGTTGGATGTTCAATTCGGCAGTTGCAGGACAGTCGCCTATTGAACTGGCGTTGGTGCCGTCCGGTTCGACCAACATGTGGTTTGGGCCAACTGTTGCTGTCGAGAGACGCGATGTCGCACAGGCGCATGGAAGTGATGACTATATAATGAGTGGTTTTCGGCGCAGCATTGAGCGGGCCGCGCTTGCACCGGGCCGTTATGCGTTAGCCGCTTACCAGGCGGCGTCGAATGCGATTTGTGATTTGCACGTAGACCTTCAGATTGATGAGTGAACCTCGCCCGCTGGTACGATGGTTGACGCATATCATCTGGCTGGCGGTTGTTGCCATTGCCGTGGGTTACTGCCTGGTTGTCATCGTACGCGATTGGTCATCCGTTGTGGCTGGTGTGGAACGGCTTGGGTTGAGTGGCTTTTTAGTTGTGCTGTCCTTGTCTCTCGTTAACTACATCGTGCGCTCGGCGCGCTGGATATGGCTATTGCGGGTGCTGGGTGAGCGCCTGCCACTGGTTGATGGCAGTATCTGCTATTTTTCCGGTTTTGCGCTGACGATCACACCGGCCAAAGTGGGTGAAGCGGTGAAGGCGCTTTATCTGCATACCCGACACGGTGTGTCTTATTCGCATACGCTGGCTGGTATCATCGCGGAACGGATTGCCGACCTGGTGGCGATACTGCTCATCTCTGCCATGGCGCTAACAGTATTTGAGCAATTCAGGGTGTTTTCGGCCGTTTTTGTCGTCCTGCTCTTGCTGGGTGTCGGGCTTGTTATCAGCGGTCTGCTTGAACGGCTGCTGCTGTGGCTAAAGGCCAGGGTTGCGGGGTGGATAAATCGGGCTGTGACGTTTGTAGCGCAGATACTGAATCGGTCCCAGAGTCTGTTGGGTTCGGGGGTGTTGTCTGGCGCGGTTTTGATCGGCGTGGTGTCCTGGTCTGCTGAAGCCTTTGCTTTCTCCTATATAGCGCAGGCAGCGGGCGTGGACATCAATGTCATGGTGCTGATGGGGGTGTTTACGCTGGGCATGTTGATAGGTGCTGCGTCTTTTATCCCGGGTGGCGTGGGTAGTGCTGAACTGTCCATGATCCTGATGTTGGAGTTGTTGGGTGTTACCGCCGCTGACGCCGTGTTCATCACGCTGGTCAGTCGGCTGACCACACTGTGGTTTGCGGTACTGCTGGGCGCGCTCGCTATGCTGTACCTGGGATTGCCGAAGGGTAGTCTACAGTCGTTGGAATCCGCTCTGGACAACGGGCGATCCGATAACAAAAAATTTTTGGAGTAGGAGAATCATGGCAGAACTGGTTTCAAAATTTATTGCAGGACCGCCGAGTGCGCAGGAAGCTGTGGATCTGTTTAAGGACATGTGGTTCTCCAATTTGCCAGTGCCGGGTGTCGTCAGCGGTACCAGCCAATTGCATTACGACGAGCGAATTGAGTGGTTTATTGAGCAGATTGGTTCGGTGGAGGGTCAAAGGGTCATCGAACTTGGACCACTGGAAAGTGGTCATTCGTGGATGCTTGAGAGGGCAGGTGTTGAATCCATTACTTCGATAGAAGCAAACAGCTTTGCTTATCTGCGTTGCCTGATTGCCAAAGAGTTGACAGGGCTGACACGCACAAAGTTTTTGTTGGGCAACTTTGTTGAGTACCTGCGCGAAAGCAAAGAGATGTTTGACGTCTGCATAGCCTGCGGCGTGCTGTATCACATGGTAGAGCCGATCGAACTGATTGACCTGATTTCACGGCACGCTGACAAGGTCATGATTTGGACGCATTACTACGACAAGGATGCCATCGAAGCGAATCCACTGATTCGGGAGGACAAGTTCTCAGCGTCTGCACAGACTTCACACGCGGGCTTTGAACATGAGATTTTTCGCTATGAGTATCTCGATGCGCTCGCACTGGAAAATTTTAGCGGCGGCATGGCAACACACAGTCATTGGGTCAAGTACCAGACGCTGATTGATGCCCTGCATTTTTTTGGCTTCGATGAAGTTCGTGAGTTCAAAAATGTTCTTCAATCGCCCAACGGCCCCAACATTACCCTGGGCGCGTGGAAAACCTAGGGTCGCCCGCGGCGCAGAGCCGTATGGCAAGTATTGTTATTACAGGCGCAGCGGGACTTGTTGGCCAGAACCTGATTGCAGCGATGGCTCGCGAGGGGCTCGCTGATGGCGTGGTGGCGCTCGACAAAAACCGCCATAACCTGGATGTCCTCAAGCGGCTGCATCCGATGGTTGATGCACACTGTGTTGATCTTGCGGAACCCGGAGAATGGTCGCGGCTGTTTGCTGGTGCTGCGACTGTCATCATCCTGAATGCCCAGATTGGCGCAACAAGTGAAGCACCTTTCATTCGTAACAGCG
>CAYGNA010000206.1:0-7126 GCA_964351065.1 uncultured Pseudomonadales bacterium | reverse complement strand
GCCGAGGTGTTTGCCGAGATGGATCAACTCGGTCAGTTGGAAACTTTCGCCAGTTTCGCTGGCCCTGACTTCTACGGCTTGCCGCGAAACACCGACACGATCACGCTTGTTGAAGAATCCTGGCAGGTGCCAGAGACTCTCCCCTTCGGTACCGATTTGCTGGTACCGATCCGCGCCGGCGACGCTGTCCGCTGGAAAGTTGCTGACCCTGGAAGCACATCTTGAGCGAAATCAAAAAGCCCATTGCATTTCGGTTTCGCGGTTACCTGCCTGTTGTGATTGACCTCGAAACAGGTGGCTTTAATCCGCGTACTGATGCGCTGCTCGAAATCGCAGCTGTCATTATTAAAATGAACGACAACGGTATGCTGGTACCTGGTGAAAAGGCGTTTTTTAACGTTGATCCCTTTGAAGGTGCCAACATCGAACAGGCCTCACTGGATTTTACGGGCATTGACCCAACCAATCCGTTACGTCACGCGGTACCCGAGCAGAAAGCGCTGGGGGAGACATTCCGTATGATTCGCCGGGAGGTCAGGGACACGGGGTGCCAGCGTGCTGTACTGGTCGCGCACAATGCTGCATTTGACCAGTCATTCCTGAATGAGGCGGCAGCCCGCTGCGACATCAAGCGCAACCCGTTCCATCCCTTTTCATCTTTCGACACGGCAACCCTCTGCGGCCTTGCATTCGGCCAAACCGTGCTGGCGCGTGCCTGCCAGGCCGCAGAGATTACATTTGATGCCAACGAGGCTCATTCGGCACTCTACGATTGCGAGAAAACTGCTGAATTATTCTGTTTTATCGTAAATCGCTGGAAGCAGTTGGGTGGCATGAGCCAGATCGTGTGAACCAGATCGTGTGAAGCAGGTGGCATGAACGACCCTGGCCCCACCCGGTACTAGCCGTTTTCCACGTTCTCAGCCGCCGCCTTCACCATGGGCAAAAGTTCACCACTCTGGTACATCTCTGAGATGATGTCACAACCACCAACCAGCTCACCATCAATGAACAACTGTGGGAAGGTTGGCCAGTTGGAGAACTGTGGCAGATTGCTCCTGATCTCGGGATTAGCCAGGATATCAATGTAGGCAAACCGCTCGCCGCATGCCATCAGCATCTGGGATGCCTGGGCAGAAAAACCGCATTGGGGAGCGTCAGGTGAACCTTTCATGTAAAGCAGTATCTTGTGAGATTCGACCTGCTCTTTGATCGACTCCATAATATCCATTGTCTAACTCTCCGGTTGTCAGTTCGCTGTCGGGACGCCAATTCTACTGGTTTTGCTACCAATACTTAAATACGCTCGCAAACTTATACCTATTCTGCCAATGAATAGACCACAACCTCGGGCGCAGGTTAGGTTGGGCTGCCAAACCCGCCACCGCCAGGCGTTTCAATTCGCAGGACCTGCCCGGCCATAACCTTGAGATAACATTTGGGCGCAAGCGGCGCACCATCCAGGAAGTTTCTGCCGGGAGCACCCGGCGCACCCCCGCTTTGTCCATACGGCACATGGGTACGCCGCTCTGTCAGCAGCGTCACCTCGGCGGGTTCGAGAAATTCAAATTCCCGAACCAGCCCATCACCACCTCGATGAGTACCTTCCCCACCGCAGTTGCGCCCAATGGAATACTACCGAACCCGCAGCGGGAAGTGCATTTCGAGGCTTTCGATTGGCGTATTGAGTGTGTTGGTCATGTGTGACTGAACCGCCGCGATGCCTGCCATTCGCGCACTGGCACCGGTTCCCCCCGCAATCGTTTCGTAATAATCCCAGGGCACCTTTGAAGCGTGATTACCCATCGCGATATTGTTCATCGTGCCCTGGCTTGCTGCCGGCACAACCATTGGCAGCGCCTGCGAGAGCGCACCGAGCACGGCATCAACAATTCGCATGGAGGTTTCAACGTTGCCTGCAGCAACCGCTGCTGGCCGGACAGCATTGACCAGAGATCCAGTGGGCGCCGTGATCGCAACACACCGAAACGTGCCTGCGCAGGCGGGCGTCTGGTCGGGCAGCAGACATCGAAAGCAGTAGAACACCGCGGCCGCGGCAACCGACAGCGGGCAGTTCACGTTGCCGGCAACCTGTGGACTGGTGCCTGCAAAGTCTACCGCAACACCACTGTTACTGACGGAGACGCTGACCTCGATGCGGATATCTTTCGTACCGCAGCCATCATCATCCAGGTAGTCCACATAACGATAGGTACCCGCTGGAATCTGGCTGAGCTGGTGCAGGGCCAGGCGCTCACCATAGGCGTTGATCTCCGCAACACCGGCCACGAATTCCACAGTCGTCATTTGTTCAATCAGCAAACCCAACCGCTGGACACCAACCCGGTTGGCACTGATCTGCGCGGCAAAATCACCGGTGGTCTCTGCGCCCGGGATCAATTTCAGTTGTTTATAAGCAGCCTCGACTGGCGTGCCAGCAGCAATTATTTTTGTCGGTGGAATCACCAACCCCTCTTCCTCGAGTCGCGTCGAAATTGGCATGGAGCCCGGCACAGCCGCGCCAATGTTGGCATGATGCGCCCGATTACAAACAAAGCTGACCAGTTCACCCTCGACAAAAAGTGGTGACACCAGGGTAACGTCAGGCAAGTGCGTCCCGCCAAGGAAAGGATCGTTCAGCACCAGTACGTCTCCAGGCTGCCAATCGACACCATCGATAATGCCTCGCATGGCAAACGCCATGCTACCGAGATGAACCGGTATATGCGCCGCCTGGGCGTAAAGCTCGCCGCTTGCGTCAAACAGTGCACAGGAGAAGTCGAGCCGATCCTTGATGTTGGGTGAAAAGGCAGCGTGCTGCAGCACTGCCCCCATCTCGGCGCAAATTGCTTCAACCCGGCTTATCAGAATCGAGAGTTCAATGGGTGACACAAAGATACCATCAGGCGGTTTCTTTCGAGTTTATCCAATCTGGTTTATTATCACCCACCTTTTTCCGGGGTTCTTACTCATGACCGATCCAGTGATGCATACCTATGGCCGACTTGAGGTCGCTTTTGCCCGTGGCGAAGGCCCATACCTGATTGACACCCATGGCAAGCGGTACCTGGACGCCCTGTCTGGTCTCGGCGTGGTTGCGCTGGGTCATGCGAATCCGGAAGTTGCACAGGTCATTGCACACCAGGCCACCACACTGCTGCATACATCCAACCTCTACCATGTCCCGGCACAGGAAAAACTGGCCGCGCAACTCGCTGAGGTTTCCGGCATGGAGAACATGTTTTTTGGCAATTCAGGTGCAGAGGCCAATGAATGTGCCATCAAAATCAGCCGCCTGTACGGTACGCAGAAGGGCATCGCCAATCCCACCATCATTGTGACCGATGCGGCATTTCATGGCAGAACGCTGGCAACGCTCACGGCCACCGGGTCTCGCAAGGTCCAGGCTGGCTTTGAACCGCTGGTCAACGGATTTGTCAGGGCCCCCTACAACGACGTTGAAGCAATTCGTCGAATAGCAAAGAACAACAGCAGTATTGTTGCCATTATGCTTGAACCCATTCAGGGCGAGGGTGGCATACAGGTTCCGGATGATGATTACCTGCAAAACCTGCGAGCTATCTGTGATGAGCACGACTGGTTTCTGGTGCTTGATGAAGTGCAGAGCGGCAACGGTAGAACAGGGACCTACTTTGCCTACCAGCAGTCCGGCATCCTGCCCGACCTTGTCACGACCGCAAAAGGACTCGGCAATGGCCTGCCGATCGGTGTGTGTCTTGCTCGTGGCAAAGCGGCCCATGTATTCAAACCGGGCAATCACGGCTCAACCTTTGGAGGCAACCCGATGTCCTGTGCAGTGGGCTCCGCGGTAGTTGAGCACATTACGCGGGAGCACCTGGCAGAGCGCGCGGGTGAAGTCGGTGACAGAATGATGAACACCTTTCGCGCGCGACTTTCCGGATTGAACAACGTCAAGGACGTCCGCGGCAAAGGTCTCATGATTGGTATCGAACTCGATCACCCCTGTGGCGACCTGGTCGGCAAGGCAATGGACAAAGGCCTTTTGATCAACGTGACGGCAGATTCGGTCATCCGACTACTGCCACCGCTCATCATTACAGACGAGCAGGCTGACGAGATATGCGAAATTGTCTGTTCTCTGGTGGAAGGCGCCTGATCAGGGGCGCCAAGCGGCGACTGTCCCGGTGCTTATAGCAGTTCAGTAATTGGCTTTTTGCGCTCTATGCCGTAGCCCTGGGCGAAGTCGACACCAATTTCCCTGAGAATTTCGAGGATCTCGTCATCCTCGACATACTCTGCGATTGTCTTCTTGCCCATGAAGTGCCCAATCTCGTTAATTGACTTAACAACTGCATAGTCACTGGGGCTGTTCTTGATGTCCTTGACAAAAATGCCGTCAATCTTGAGGTAATCAACCGGCAGGTTTCGCAGGTAAGAATAAGACGAGAGACCGGTACCAAAATCATCAAGCGAAAACTGAACACCAATGATCTTCAGCTTTTCCATGAACTCAATGGCATCATCCAGTTTGCCGATTGCGGATGTCTCGGTGATCTCGAAGCAGATTTTGGAGGTTGGCAGGCGCGTCTCGTTGAACTGCTCGAGGACAAACTCCATGAAGTCATCTTCTGTGAGCGAGTTACCCGAGATGTTGATGGAAAATGCGCCGAGGTCATCCAGCTTCAGGATATTGTTGGCGATAAACTTAAACGCGTTCTTGATGACCCAACGGTCTATAGCGCCCATTCGATTATAGGTTTCTGCAGCAACGATAAAATCCTGCGGCGGCATGGGTTCATCGTTGTCATCAAGTACCGTGAGCAGAATTTCGTAGTGGGCATGCTCTCCTGAATCGATGTTTATCGGGGCAATCTTCTGGCAGTTGAGGATAAACCGGTCTTCCTTGATGGCCCGGTCAATCTGCGACACAAATTCCATGATATCGCGCCGGTGTTCCATGGTTGCATCATCGGCTTCATACACGTGAATGCGGTCCCGGCCTGCATCCTTGGCTGCAAAACAGGATGCGTCGGCTCCCCCCATGATGGTGGAGATGCTCTCCATATCCTTGTCGACAAACACCACGCCTACACTCGTAGTCAGCGAATAAATCTGCGATCCCCACTCAAAGCGGTGTTGCTTGATGACATCCGCCAATTGCCTGACGACTGATACGCCTGCATCTTTTTCGCAGTTTTCGATCAGCAGTCCAAATTCATCACCACCCAATCGCGACAGTACTACCTTGACATCACTCAACTTTTCACGAAGCAAACCTGCGATTTCCTGCAGCAACTTGTCACCTGCCTCATGACCGGCCGAGTTGTTAATCACCTTGAACTGGTCCAAATCCATATAGGCAACCATATGGCGCAAGTTATTTCGCTTTGCGAGACCAAGTGCGCGCGTTAATTCACGCTCAAATTCTTTGCGGTTCACCAGCCCGGTCAATTCATCATGCGTCGCCTGGTGCGTTAACTGGTTGTGCATGTTCTGCAGCATTCGGTGCGAAGCGCGGTCGGTGAGCGGAATATCCGCTTCCTCGAGAATCCTGGCCTGGCCCTGCTGCAGGCGAGTGGCCAGGTCTTCAGCCATCAACTCGTGGGTCTTGACACCACGCCGGTTCACGAACACAAAGGTAGAATGCGTTTCATTGGTCCAGGCAACAATCGCTATTTGCTGCTGTTCGTTTTGATCGGCAATCTCCAACCATTCGCCGACATGCAGATGTTGCACACGACCAAACCAGGTCTGCCAGTCATCGTCAGACTCGTTATCTTCGCGCAGCTTTTGACGCTGGGCTTCCTTGGCACTGACCTCTGAAAAGCCGAGTGTCGTTGCGACACCCTCTTCGGGTACAGAGACCATGGGCATGGCAGAAATGTCTTCACCATCCACGATAACCCGCTTCAGTGAATTAATCAGCGGTGTCCGCTGGCCCGGTTCAAAGGCGATGGAATCCAGCCCCTGCTCAATCTCGGCAAGCAACGATTCTGGCGTCAGGTAATTTTCTATGTCACTCGGATCAACTGTACCATCGAGGTGGTGAACAACCTGCTCCAGTGCACGCACGTGGCGCTTCCAATCACTGCTGTCCTGCCCCTGTCGCAGGTGCGTATTCACCAGAAGGTTACGCCAGCCCGGCATCAGGAGTTTGAACAGTACCTCGGGGATCTGCCGACCGGACAACATCTCGTCCATCTCATCGACAACAGCACGCTGCGCGTTTACAAGGGTTTGCTGGCCCTCACTCGCCTTGACTGTGCGCTGTACATTACCGGTGAAAGCGCGCGACTGGCGGTCTACCAGCGGCTGTAGCTTGTTGAGCGCCTCATCAAATACTGCCGGATTTTCATCAAAGTTGTCATTGATGTAATCGACGATCTCATCGACATTACGTTTGATACCACCTGATTCGGAACCACCCAGCTTTGCCAACTGGTTAATGACTTCCAGCGATCGATGGGGATTGTCTACATTAAGAAAGTCCTCACTGGTGGTCGCAACCTTGTCGAGCGTCAGTTCCAGCTGCCTGATCCAGTCTTTGGCGCTACCAGACAGCATAGCATCGTCTTCTATGGTATCAACCAGGTTCTCTACCATACCCAGACTTTCCAGCGCCTGGGCAGGAATACGACGGGCCCTGCCACCGGCGGTGGCCGATTCCTGCAACCGACGGCGAATCGGCAGTCGCTGCCCGCTCGACCCCCTGGATCGAACTTCATCCTGGAGTGAGCTCAGCAGTTGCTGCACCTCGCCAATTGCGACATCCTCGACATTCTCGACGCCTTCAAAATCAAATTCAGCGCCATCACCGTCATCACCGTGACCGATGAGATCCCTGACAGTGCTATAGATGTTGGACAGCGCTTCACCAAGATCGCCTCGTCTGGTGCGGGCCGGGGCTGAAGCGACCGGCGCCTGACCAGAACGCCCGACAGCGCGGGCAGGCAGTGCGGATGGTACTGCCCTATCAGTCCTATTCGCTCTCTCTGTATTTCTGCCTGACATCGGCTCGCGCTGCGGTGCACTCGCCCCACCACTACGCTCCTGCAACTGGGCACGCAGTTCTGCTATCTGGGCACGCAGATCCTTGTCCTCATCGTCACTGTCTGCGTCCTCTTGTTCTACCTCCGGTTCTGGC
>CAYGNA010000205.1:0-7133 GCA_964351065.1 uncultured Pseudomonadales bacterium | reverse complement strand
TGACCATTGCCAATGGCTTTATCAACGACGGTACCCTGCTGTTTGACCAGACCAGTGCAACCTACAACGACGGCTCGGACCTGACGGTCACGACCGGTGCAATCATTAACAATGGCACCTTGCTGGCGCAGGATACGGCTGGTGGCATGACTACTAACTTCCATAACTATACCGGTGACCTGACCAATGGCGCTGCCGGGTTGCTGGATATCAACACACTGTTCCGCTTCAACAATGCCGCAGTGGATTTGTCACAGGGTACGGTGGACGTAGGTGCTGGCACCATACTGTCTTTCAATAACAGCACGGCAAGTTTTGGTTTGGCCACTAACCTGGTGGGTACCGGTACGATCCGCGTGGATGGTGGCACAAACACGTTTAACGTTGGCAGTGACTTTACCCTCACAGCTGGTGGCCCGGATATTGACCTGACAGCGGGTACGGTGACTATTAGCGGATCCGGAAACCTGATCATAGAGGCAGGTAGAACACTGGCGGTGAGCAATGATCCGATTAGTGCCTCACTTGAGAATGCGGGGACGTTTATTGCGACCAACCCTGGCAACACGTTGGATACGATTGCAACGAATACGGGGACGCTCAAGATTGAGGGCCTGACAACCAATGCTGCCAGCCTGATTGTGGCAAACGGGTTTACCAATCAGGGGCAAATGATATTTGACCAGACTGGCGTCACTAACACGGGGTCCGATTTGACGATAACCAGCGGGATCCTGGAAAACGATGGCGTAATTCGGCTCATTGACTCCCAGGGCGGCCTCACCGCCGATGTCCACCGGATCAGTGCGGATGTAACAAACACGCTCAAGGGGGCGATAGATAACCAGTCCAGGCTGGAGTTTGTAAACAAGGTTTATGACCTGAAAGATGGCTCGCTCAATGTCGCCGAGGACGCTCTACTTAAACTTAACAACAGTACAGTTGAGGTTGGCAGTAACTCCGCCTGGTCTGGACACGGAACTATTGAGGTCCAGGGTAATGTCGCTTTGAACGTTGACGGCTTCTTCCATATCACAAAAGACACACCTTCGTTTGACCTGGATTCAGGTTCGCTGGTGATTAATGCCGCCAATGCCATGTCTTTTGTGCAGATTGATGAGGGCGCCACGCTTAACCTGAGTGGCGATGACATAAACGCTTTCCTGCTGCTCGAAGGAACGCTGCTGGTCAACAACCCAGGTAATGACCTGAACGGGTTCGTGCAGACCAGCACCAACAGTTCGATTGAGATTGTCGCTACCAGCGCGTCCAGCGCAGAATTGCTTGTCTCGATTACGCTTGGCAATAATGGCAGCCTTCTGTTTGATCAGGCTGGATCAAGCAACCTGGCAGCAAGCCTGCTGCTCCAGGGTGGGGCCACCCTCAGCAATAGCGGCATCATCACTGTCAGCAACAGCGGTGGTGGCCTGACCACCGCGTACCACAAGCTTGCGGGTGACTTTGTCAATTCCAGTACGGGTGAACTTTATGTGGATGCCCGGTTCCAGTTTGACAATAGCAACGTCAGCCTCTTTGCTGGTACGGTTGATGTTGGTGCGGGCGCTACACTGCTATTTGACAATTCGGTGATTACAGCAACCGGTGATGGTATCTGGCACGGCGGTGACGGCACAGTTAAATTCACGGGTACCTCGACACTCTTCCTGGCTGATACCGTGTTCTTCGACATCCATTCACCAGCGCTGGATCTGGCGAGTGGGACCTTGTCAATCGACGATGCTTCTGCTGGCTACCTTGTTTTGGCAGATGGCTACACCTTGTCCCTGGTTAATGGAGACCAGCTTAATGTCAACGTTGGCAACGAGGGTACTCTCATCGCGCAAGGTAACCTCAACGCCATCAGCGGTATAGTCGGTAATACTGCCACTGGTTCAATTCAGTTGCTGAGCGGTACGCTGGGTTCAAGCCTGGAATTTTCCCACGCCGTCGGATTTACCAACGAGGCAGAAATTGTGCTGGATAACACGGGTGCAACAACCCAGCACTCCACGTTGACGGTCCTGACAGGTGACCTGAGTAACATCAATGCAGGTACGATAAGGTCTCTCGACACTGGTGGTGTCATGGGGGCCAATGCCCACGTGATCAATGCAAGGTTACTCAATGACTCTACAAGCCTGATTGACGTCCAGCAAAGCCTGGAAATTGACAAAACCGGAGTTATCCACACCAACAGCGGCACCATCAGGATTGCTGCCGGCGAGACACTGACCTTTGTCAATGGCACCCGGTTTGAAAATACTGGCAGTGATGCTGTGATAGAAGGCACCGGTACGCTGGATGTCAGCGCGATACAGTTTCGTCAGTACGCCGCATTGAGTCCTGGATTCGGCACAACCATCGGCACGCTTAGCGTTGATGCCATCTTTGACCAGGTCACCAGTTCCAGGCTCCTGATTGATGTGCAGGACAGTACAACCTATGACACGCTTAGCGTTGTGGGTGCTGGCAGCGACTACGAGGCGCAGGGTTCTATTGAGCTGAATTTCCTGCCCGACCACGATATTACACCCGCTGGCGCTACCCTTACGGTAGTCAACGCGACCAATGTAACGCCGGGTTCCCTGTCGGCCAGCCACAACCTGGCGGCAGGTTATGTTGCGACCGTCACAACAAACGCCAATACGGTCGACGTGACCCTGGTCTCGGATTTTGAGGAAACCTTCCAGGCTAACAACAGTGTATGGTCAAACATCCTGAACTGGCTTCTCTCTGGCGCGCCCAATTCGAGCGATGATGTGTTGTTAAACGGTGCTAACAGCGTGACCAGCAGCGCTAACGAGACTATCAAGTCGATCTCACTGGAAGACACTGCAACGCTGGACATCACAGGCGGGAACTTCGTTCTTGTGGACAATTCGCGAACGGCAGCGAATACAACGTTGACCCTGAATACGTCACCCACGGGTTCAGGCCAGCTAACTGTCGACACAACCCTGATTGTTGATGGCACCTTCAGCTGGCAAAACAACACGCTGTCGGGACTGGATGTCGATAGTGTCGTTCGGGTAAACGGTAACCTGGACCTGGTCACCGGTACTACAACTTCGCTGGACACTCGTCTGCAGATATTTGGTACAGGTCTGATTCAATCGTCGGGTAACGATCTGAATGGGGTGGGCATTCTCGATAACTATGGTGTGCTGGAGATCCGTGGCGCGCCGATTGGTATCTGGGTAGAGACTGTAAACGAAAGTGACGGAGTACTGACGGTCCAGGCGCAGACAGCTAATGCTGTGGTCAACTTCCAGGGTAACGTGGACAACTACGGCACATTTGTTGTGGACAGTCAGGGTGCATTTGACACAAGCGTTGGCTTTGGCGGAAGCGCTTTCTTCAATTACGGTACTTTCCACGTGCAGAATACGGGTGGCCTGGCTTCTGTACGCACCGTTAACGTAAGTAGTTTTTTTGACAATAGCGGCTTGATCGATATCGATCACGACGCGACCGTGAGTGCTAACGGCGGATTCATCTCGCTTGCAGGTGAAATAGACATAGCTTCGGGTAAAACACTTGAAATGAGTGGTGGTGGCGATGGTCTGGCCGTTTCGCTTGCCGACAGCTCCTCATTTACCGGAACAGGAACGCTGCTGTTCAGCAACACTGCTGCCGCACAGACGTCTATCGATATTTACGGGGATGTGGTGTTCGATGCGCCGGGCTTTACACTCGATTTTGGCACTGACCTCGTCATGCTGGGCGGGTCAACGGCCTCGCTGACTATTGCCAGTGGCTCTGCGCTGGAGATTCCGGACACAACACTTGTTGATTCACTGCTGCCGGTCTACAACGAAGGTACGCTAGCCCTGTCTGGTGGTGATGTTTCAATTCTCGGCGAGTTCGAAAACCGGGAGGGTGCCACCCTTGAGCTTACTGGAAGCGGCGGCACCAAGGAATTTGACGTTTTTGCTGTCAACGAAGGCACGATCAACTTCACCGCCACAGGTGGCGGTGTTAACGCTGTGGAGTTTGGGCAGTCCACGATCGTCAATACGCTTACCAACTACGGCGTGATCAATGTGACGCATATCTCTGCATCCGGGCCGAGTGAATTCAGGGGCATACTGTCCAACGAGGGTGAACTCAATGTGGGTTACAACCTGACCTTTGCAGAGTCCGACCTGGCAGTTACGCACGTCAACAACGGGTTGATTGATGTGCAGTCCGGGTGGACGCTCGGCTTTGGTACTGACAATGATCTGTTGAATGACTACTGGGGTGAGATAACTGGCGAGGGAACAATAGATGTATCTGCCTCATCTTTTTTCAATGATGGCGTCATCAGTCCTGGTAATGGCACAGGCGGGTTAACCATACTGGGTGATATCGCGTTTGGACCCACGGGAGAACTTGTTGCAGAAATTGGCGGGCCAGTTCAGGGTATCGATTACGATGTGCTTGATGTCACGGGCGGTACTGTTAACCTTCGCGGTCGCCTTGCTACCGCGCTAACCAGCGGTTTTACACCGACGGTCGGCAACACGTTCACAATCGTCCTTGGCAGCGTGGTTGGTAGTTTTGACGAGGTCAGCGGTTTGGATTTCAGTGATGCGGCTGTCCTTGAATATGTTGATTTGGGCACCAGTCTTCGCCTTGATACGGTTGCAGTGAGTCATGCGGGTACCGCATTTGCTGATGTGATTGTCGGCACGGCAGGTGTTGACGTTATTGTGGCGGGTGCTGGTGCGGATGAGATTACCCTGCTCAGTACGGATGATACGGTGTATGCCCAGGGCGGTGACGATGTCATCCTGGCTGATGCCACTTTTAAACGTATTGATGGTGGTGACGGTATCGATCGACTGGTGTTGCCTGAAAGCTTCGACTACGTGTCGATGGATGGCTACCGAATTGACAACATTGAGGTGCTGTCACTGCGGGATGGTCTGGGCGGAGACACGATCCAACTGGATGAAAATGCGATTATCAAGCTGGTTGATGGCGCAAACATCCTCACCTCTATCGACAATTCCCTGGTGGTCATTGGTGATGATGGCGACCGAGCAGAACTGGCAGGTCAGTTCGATATCATTGCAACACGCTATCTCGCAGCAGACGGCACTTCCGAGTTGTTCCATGTGGTATCTGACGATGTCGTCATGCTCTTTATTGATCAGCACACAGAACTGGACGTAAGCCGCCCGGACGGATCAAAGCTCCTGTTGGGTGGTACCCTGGGTGATACGCTCAATGGCACGGTAAACAATGATGTTCTCGCCGGTCGAGGTGGAGCCGATACCGTGTTTGCGGGTGATGGTGATGATGTCATTGCAAGGGATACGCTCGATACCGGCATCGACGGTGGCGACGGCATCGACTATCTGCGATTTGATGACATGGTTGACCTGACCAATGTGTCCAATATTGAAGTCATTGACATGAATGACGGGCGTGCGGAAACGGCGTCATTCAGCATTGCCGAATTGCAGGGTGTGGTTGGTGACAACTCACTCGCGGATATCCTGACAGTGGGGCTAAATGAGGTCCTGATTATCGACGGAGACTACGACGACATACTGATCCTTGAGGGCAATGACCTGTCAGATATCTCCGGGCTGGCTGTTGCCGACAACCAGGTGCTGGGCGCTTTCGATGATGTTGATCTGGCGAGCCCGGTAGACGTGAACGGCGAGTCCTATTTCAGCTTCACCAGCACGTCGAATCTGCTGCAGGTGTTGGTACACGTAGACCTGGTTGACTCCGACCCTGTTACCTAAAGCACCCTTGCGTAAACGCCAACCTCCCGTTGAACGCGTTCGGCATAGTCTCGCAGCTCAGGGTAGTCGTCTGCGATGCGCGTCAGCCAGGTGGCCGGCTGGTTATCGATGAGGCCGGCAACAAGACTCGTCACGGAGAAGTCGAAGGCCGTCATTCTCGACGCCGTAATGTAGTTTTCTGCCGTCACGAGATCACTGATGGCAGCGAGGTCCCGGCGTGCAAAACTCTCCTGTTCGTCATGAGAATGCCGGCCCAGCCCGTGCAGGTCAAAAGTGCGACGCATCTGGCGCTGTGCGGCGCTTGCTGCGAAGGGCCGGATCAGCCCCGGCACAAACCCAAAAAAACCGTCCCTGATATTCGGGAACCACTTATCGTCCAGCCAGCGACTCGCCACCATCAGCCAGTAGAGGTGATCATCGGCGAGGCGCGTGAA
This sequence comes from uncultured Pseudomonadales bacterium, assembly GCA_964351065.1. GTDB lineage: Bacteria > Pseudomonadota > Gammaproteobacteria > Pseudomonadales > Azotimanducaceae > JANQJA01. The sequence goes on along the minus strand of CAYGNA010000205.1, from coordinate 958 downwards.
GGCAAAACCCTGCGCGCGTTCAGCACCGGTAAGATCACCGTAGAGCCCACCCTGGCTGATCTCATCGAGTCGGCAGAGAATAACTTCTGAGTCTGCGATTACCTCGCCATCTATCTCAACAAATGGCAGTTTGCCTTTTGGCGCTTTTCTGGGGTCGGACATCTCAATGATTTCGAAGGGCATGCCAAGGTGTGTCAGTGCCATTTCTACCTTGAGGCAGAATGGGCTGACGTTTCTGAGTCCAAAGGCCTCTGGAAATGTGAATAGTCTGATCATATGGCTGCTCCCATCTAACCTGGCTTCTGCCCTGCAGGTTTACAGTGCTTCATAGAAGGCTTTGCCGAGGCGATTGCCACGAACGTCACCAACGATACCGGACTTCATCTGGTTCATCACGTAAGACAGGCAGACCCGGGAAGGCTGATCAACCACAATGGTTGAACCACCGGCACCACCCCAGAACATAGCGCTCTCGTTAGGTGACATGGGCATCATCTCGTTGGGGAAGGCGTAACCCATGCCAAAACGGATAGGCAGGAACAGCACGGCATCCGGCCCATTGGTCTGCTCTTCAAGAATTCGCTTGCAGCCCGCCGGCGACAGCAGTTCCACACCAAAAGCTTTGCCGTCATTGGCCAGTGGCGTTTGCGCGCGAACCACGGCGCGCGCGTTTCCATGCCCGCCCGCGGCAGGAATTTCTGCCCGGCGCCACGCCGGCGTGTTAACCGCGTCAGTGCTTGCTATAGCGCTGGAGAAGACACGCGCGGGGATCGAGGCCGGGTCCATTTGTGCTGGACCGCCTGCGGCAGGCGGCGATCCCGGTATCATTTCAGCAACGCGATCAAACACGCTGTCTGGCATGCCAATATGAAAGTCAGCGCCAAGCGGACCGGCAATTTCTTCTCGAAAAAATGTGCCAATCGACTTGCCCGTGATGCGGCGGACAACCTCACCAATC
>CAYGNA010000204.1:3151-7135 GCA_964351065.1 uncultured Pseudomonadales bacterium | reverse complement strand
CGGCTTTGCCTGAGCTCGCGACCACCTCGTAGCCCAGCTTTGATAATAGCGCCACAGCAACTGAGCCAACCCCGCCGGTTGCGCCTGTTACTGCCACGGGACCATCAGTGGCGGTAGCGCCCATAACCATCAGCTTTTCAACACACAGGGCCGCCGTAAAACCCGCAGTGCCAATGACCATTGCTTCGCGGCTATCCAGCCCAACAGGCATTTTGACAACCCAGCCAGCTGGCACCCTGATGTATTCACCAAATCCACCCGGTGTGTTCATGCCAAGGTCAAAACCAATGACAATCACCTCGTCACCCTCTTTGAAGTCGGCAGAAGCGCTATGCGCCACAACACCCGCAGCATCAATACCCGGCGTGTGCGGATAATTGCGCGTCACACCAGGGAGACCCTTGGCTGACATCGCATCCTTGTAGTTAACCGAAGAATAGGCAACGCGGATCAGTACGTCACCAGCAGGCAGGTCATCAACACTGCGTTCAATCACCGACTGGGACACGCCCTCATCAGTTTTTTCCACCCAGAATGCCTTGAATGTTGTCATGTCAGATGTCTCCCCTAGAACATGTAAGGTTTGTGCGTATCCAGGTCTTCCCTCCCGGACAGCCTGCGAATTGCGTAGGTCATACGGTCAATAACTTTGTCGACCCGGTTCTTGTCATCAACAAATCGAACCTGGTAAACATCTGCCGTAAGGCAACGGTCATAAATGTATTCGTCGCTGGTTTTGAGTTCATCGACTAACTGAAGGGCGAGAGCACGTCGCCCGTACCAGGCCTCGCCTGTCGCAACCTCATCTATATTTACAGAAGGCCGATTCTCCGCCACAAACTCTTTAAAGAGCGTGTGCACATCTTCCAACTCTTCCTGAAACTTTTCCCTGCCTTTCTCCGTATTCTCACCAAAAATGGTCAGAGTCCGCTTGTACTCTCCTGCCGTCAGAATTTCCACGTCAACATCGTTCTTCTTGAGCAACCGGTGGAAGTTCGGCAACTGGGCGACGACACCAATGGAACCAAGCAGGGCAAAGGGAGCAGCAATAATCCTGTTGCCGATGCAGGCCATCATGTAGCCACCGCTTGCTGCAACCTTATCAACAGAAATTGTGAGCGGAATCCCTTTACTAACAATTCGACTGAGTTGTGATGCAGCCAGCCCATAGCCATGAACCTGACCACCCGGACTTTCCAGCCGGATAACAACCTCATCCATTGGCTCGGCAACAGAAAGGATTGCCGTGACTTCCTCACGTAACTGTTTGACCTCGGTCGCCGCAATGTCACCATCAAAGTCAACAACGTAGACCCGGGGTTTGCGCGTCTCAACTTCCTTTTCGCGTTTACGAGCCTTCTTCTCCTCTTTCTCTTCCTTCTTTTTGGCTTTCACTTCCTGCTTGAAAGCTTCCTGGTCGAGAACCATCTGACGGAGGTTGGCAGTAATACTCTCGATGTTTTCGTTCAGGCTACGGACTTCGATGTGGCCGCGAACAGTATTTCGAGTGCGCTGGGACATACCAATCACCAGTGCAACAAAGACCAGTACTGATACCACCAGCGTCAGCGTTTTGGCGAGAAAAAGGCCATATTCAATCAAGAACTCCAATCGACACCACTCCCGTAAATTTCGCCGACCATGCTATCACAAATGGCCGGGGTGACTGGCCCCAAAATCATCCGTAGAATGTGCCGAAATCCTATCCGTTGGTTGGTGAAGACCGCGGGGACTGCTACACCCGGTCACCGTGAAATGACCGGGCTATTTTTGACAGGAAGCCACCTTGCAGTCGATCGAAACAGTGTTGAACCAGAAAACTGCACAATTGACCCCTCACTTTCGCGCCGGGTTCCTGCAACGTCCCCTGACCGTGTTCCAATTCCACTTTGGCTCGGGCGATCCTTTTTTTCTTACTGTGACCGAAAAGGGTTTCAAGTATGAAGCAGGAGTATCGCCAACGCCGACGATATCGCTGTTTGTGGAGAACCACGAGACATGCTGGGGACTGATCGACGGCAGCTTTGATAGCATGCGCGCCTTCATGGAAGGTCGCTATCGTGCAGATGGCAATATTGTGCTAAGCCAGTTACTGCTTTATCTGTTCAAAAGCAACGACGCAACCAACATCTATGAAGTGCAGGACTAGTAACTCGTTGTCACAGACCTTGCATTGTCGACAGACCGCTCATCAATTCATCCATCGCGAACAGATTCTCTGTGGACAGGACAATACCCTACCCATGAGTGAATGCAGGCTAATGTGCCATGCCATTGGATGGCGTCCACTCCTTATTTTGATGTATTGCGCTGAGGTCCCTGGCCGCAAAAGTGCGGCACTACACTTCGACCACTGGATATGAACGCAAGAGGGTCGCCGCAGAATGTGACAAGCTCGGCTGTCCGCAACCCTGTTAGGAGTCCTTTCCACGGAGCAACGGTTCAGCGTGACCATCAGCGTTTTTGATCTCTTTTCAGTAGGTATAGGTCCATCGAGTTCCCACACTGTTGGCCCGATGCGTGCAGCCCGTCAGTTTGTTCAACAGTTAGGCGTCGCAAAGAAGATCGGCCAGACTCGCCGGATAACAGTCGATCTGTATGGTTCGCTTGCATCCACGGGCCAGGGGCACGGAACCCATCGAGCCCTTGTACTCGGTTTGCTGGGACACGAACCGGAGACTGTCTCAATCGAGGAAATCGGCAACATTGTGGCCGACTGCTATCGGCGTAAGTCCATCAACCTGACCGAGACAGATGTCATCAATTTTGAGGCAATCAGGGACATCCGGTTTCAGCGGCGACGATCCCTACCTGGCCATCCTAACGGCATGCACTTTATGGCACAGGATGAATCTGGCGAGACTGTCTTCGAAAGTATTTGTTATTCAATCGGTGGTGGATTTCTGGCTACCGCTTCCGCTGATGGCTTGATCGAAGTCGCGCCCGATAACGCCATACCGCCTCTTCCCTTCAACAGCGCTGCTGAACTCCTCGACATCTGTGCACGCGAATCAGTGCCTGTCAGCGAGGTCATGCGTAAAAATGAGCTTGCCAACAGATCCGCTGAAGAAATTGATTCGGGATTGCTCGAAATCTGGCGCGTTATGCAGGCCTGTATAAAGCGAGGCTGCGAACAGGAAGGCGTCATGCCAGGCATGAGAATTGCCCGGCGTGCCGCCAGACTTTACCAGCAATTGCTCAGCAATCCCGACGCAGAGTTGACAGATCCGCTGACGATTATGGACTGGGTCAATCTCTATGCGCTGGCAGTGAATGAGGAAAACGCGTCAGGCGGCAGGGTTGTCACGGCACCAACAAACGGCGCTGCGGGCATCATTCCAGCTGTACTGAAGTACTACATGAGGTTTTGTCGCGGTGCCGATGATGCTGGTGTTGTCCGATTTCTGTTAACCGCTGGGGCCATTGGAACGCTGTTCAAGCGCAATGCCTCTATCAGCGGTGCCGAGGTAGGCTGCCAGGGCGAAGTTGGATCAGCCTGTTCCATGGCCGCAGCCGGGCTGACAGAGGTTCTCGGGGGTACGCCCGCGCAGGTGGAGAACGCGGCAGAAATTGCCATGGAACACAATCTCGGCCTGACCTGCGATCCGATCGGCGGGCTTGTCCAGGTGCCCTGCATTGAGCGGAATGCGATGGCATCAATCAAGGCCATCAACGCATCACGGCTTGCACTCCGGGGTGATGGCCACCACGTGGTATCTCTCGACAAGGTCATACAGACGATGCGAGACACCGGCAGGGATATGAAGATCAAGTACAAGGAAACGTCTCGCGGGGGACTTGCCACCAACGTCATTCACATCCCTGTTATCTATACCGAATGCTGACCATTTAAATAGGGGGGAAGCAGTGCAAGCGCAATTCAGCAGCTGGCATCCGACAAAATAACCACCAGGGATGAAAGCGCGCAGGGCCAGAATTGCCGGTCGTTAGATGGGGAATCCCTGCTGGCTCAAATACGCGTCG
>CAYGNA010000204.1:0-3141 GCA_964351065.1 uncultured Pseudomonadales bacterium | reverse complement strand
ACCGGGTGATGGCGTCCTTGCCAGGAAGATTCGGCAGGTTGGCGAGGTCAACCCAGGCTGCATCAGCTATTTCATCCGGCTGACACACAATATCTCCGCCAGCATACTCGGCGTGAAAACCCAGCATCAGCGAATTCGGAAAGGGCCAGGATTGGCTGCCTTGATATCTGAGGTTGGCAACATCAACACCCACCTCCTCCTTGACTTCCCTGACAAGCGTTTCCTCAACGCTTTCACCGGGTTCGATGAACCCCGCAAGGGTACTGTACATGCCCTCGGGAAAACGATGATTGCGTGCCAACAGCACCTGATTTTCCTTATGGACCAGCACAATTATCGAGGGCGATAGCCTGGGATAGGCATGGATGCCACAGGTATCGCAGATCATGGCCCGGTCCCGGGCATGCGGCTGATTTTCCCCACCACAGCGGCCGCAGTACTTGTGTGTTCTGTACCAGTCAACTACCTGAACAGCACGGGCGGCCAACGAAAACATCAGGTGATCTGTCTTGCCAAACAGTGACCTAAGGTTTCCCGTTGTCCCATCAATGGCTGGCATGTCGACAGCAAAGAGTTCCTTGCCCGCCATATGTCCGAGGTAATGGGACACATGGTCGTGACCAGCAATGTACTCGATATCGTCATGCGTCAAAGGGGACCATAGTCCCTCGGCATCAAATCGCATCAACAATTCACTGCCATCAAATACAAAATACCAGGCAGTCTTTATATCCTCAGGCGGAATGGTGGCGGATACAAAATCCTGATTCGGCTCAGGCCACACAAACATGGTCACTTCGCAGTCTCCAGTTGGCTCCAGAGGCAGCCCTCGTCGGCTATCCTGTCCAGCGTCTCGAGTTTGGTGACATGGTCAGCGAGTTCCTGATCACTTGCCCGAACCACCTTGAGCGGCGGACGATCTGCTGACAGGCGTCGGATTGTAGAGCTACCAGTTGCGCTTTTCGTCTCAAAGTCATCAAGTCCAAGCGTCACCTGGCCACCCGTCATGAGCAGAAAAACGTCGGCCAGTATTTCCGCATCAAGCAAAGCGCCATGGAGGGTTCGCTGGGTATTGTCAACGCTGTAACGTTTACACAATGCATCAAGGCTGTTTTTCTGGCCCGGGTGTTTGTTACGCGCGATCGCAAGACTGTCGGTGACTTCACAATAATCGGTGATGTCGCCAAGTCCGGGATCTATGCGGCGCATTTCTGCGTTGATAAAGGCAACATCAAATGGCGCGTTATGAATGATCAATTCAGCGCCGCGCACAAATTCGAGGAACTCGGGCCAGATTTCATGGAATCTGGGTTTATCCTTGAGAAAGTCGAGCGTGATACCGTGAACTTCGAGCGCGCCTTCGTCGATGTCGCGCTCTGGATTGATGTAGTGGTGCAGATGCGTGCGCGTTAGCCTTCGATCGACAACCTCGACACAACCCAGCTCAAGGATCCGATGCCCTTCCTGAGACTCAAGACCCGTTGTCTCTGTGTCCAACACAATTTGCCTCATGATCTACCCCCATCCCTGTCCAGTTCGTCGATGCCGCGATTTGCCAACTGATCCACTCGTTCATTCTCAATATGACCGCTATGGCCTTTTACCCACCGCCAGTCAATTTTATGTTTTGTAGCAAGGGCATCAAGCTGTTGCCACAGATCAACATTTTTAACAGGCTTTTTTGCAGCTGTTTTCCAACCCCGGCGTTTCCAGTTCTCGATCCACTCGGTGATACCTTTGCGAACGTACTCAGAATCAGTTGTCAGTACTACCCGACACGGACGGGATAATGCCTCCAATCCCCTGATTGCCGCTGTTAGTTCCATTCGATTGTTGGTTGATTCTGCTTCGCCACCCCAGAGCTCTTTCTCCTCCCGGCCCAACCGAAGCAGCGCACCCCAACCACCGGGACCCGGGTTTCCTCGGCAGGCACCGTCGGTGAATATTTCGACAACGTCACTACCGCTCACTCGGCGCCTTCCGGAGGCCGTCGACTGGCGCTACGGCGAGCTGGTCTGACGACGGTCAGTTGACTAAATGCGCGGTTCGATTTCCAGACTGGACGAATTTGGGTCATCGTACCCACATGTTTGCGGGCGACGATGACGTAAACAGCGCCAAACGGCAGATTCGATTTGCGGGATAAACCCTGGGAATAGTCAGGCACTTCGCCGACAAACAGTGGCTTATAAACGGGAATCCCATATGTACTGTAGTGAGTGCGATCAATCTTGAAGTTGAGCACGTTTAGCCAGTCCATGAGTCTCCCCGGCCGGATGAAATGCCCTCCCCACGGCGGCTCACCCTTAAATTTGCCCCATGTCTTCCAGAGCCCCCACAAGCTAAAAGGATTGAAGCCAACAATGACAACATGGCCCATGGGTATCGTTACACGTGCGACCTCGCGCAGTATTTGTTGTGGAGAGGCACTAAACTCAAGCAGGTGATGCAACAACACCACATCCATGCTGTCACTTTCAAACGGCAAACTCGTCGGGCGACCAATAAATGGCGCGGTGTCCGAGAGTTGAAGCCCCATGGTCATCTTGTTTTGAATATGGCTTGCCTCGAACAAGGCGTCCTGCTGAATGCCGAGTTGCAGGAGGTTATAGCCAAAGAAGCCGGGCAACAGCTGATCCAGCGCGGCAGCTTGCGTTCGGACTACATGCTGCCCAAGTGGCGTCCCGAACCACTCGCGGATATCTTCAAGCGAAGTTTCAGGCATTTCGTCGACAACCATGCACAGGGCGACACTCAATTACGGCAATTTGCGATATCATGACTTTGTGTGATTTCAGGATCTGCCAGGTGATAAAAAACGGCAAAACCACTACATATTCATCGAGAAGAAGATGGGTGGAGTTTAGCACCATTTCAGCGTTGGTTGTCAGTCTGAGCGGCTGTGTGTCCAGTGGAATTTGGCATGAAGCCGAGCAGACAACTGCCGCAACTGAGCCCACGCTCGTCGTCACTGAAGTCGATATCGAGGCATCTGCTACGGAGCCGAATGACGATGTGCAGATTCCGGTAGACCTGGTCGAAGAAGCTGAAACCCTTGTTCCTGCCCTGCCCGCAACAGCCGCAATTCAGACCGCTGAACAAGATCTGTGGCAGCGAATTCGGGACGGATTCAGTCTTAAC
>CAYGNA010000203.1:2389-7143 GCA_964351065.1 uncultured Pseudomonadales bacterium | reverse complement strand
ACCGGTCACTCGTGCCCCGGGTCTCAGCTGGGGCCGACGTCGCGGGCTGCCGGCAGAGCACCCGAATGTTGTTGAGGGCATGGAAGTCAATCTGCACCATGATCTGCTGGAGTATTCCGCACTGCTGCTGTTCCTGCTGGTTGCGATGACCTACATCAACGCGATGACCGAACGCAACGTGTTTGAAGGGCTGCGAGCCTGGCTGATTAACCGAAATTTCAGTTACCGCAAGCTGTTCTGGATTACCGGTTTCACGGCGTTTTTCCTCTCCCCCATTGCTGACAACCTGACGACGGCGCTGCTGATGGGGGCTGTACTGATGTCTGTTGGTGCCCAGAGTCCAAAGTTTGTTGGGCTGGGGTGTATCAATATTGTAGTCGCGGCCAACGCCGGTGGCGCGTTCAGTCCCTTCGGCGATATTACAACCCTGATGGTCTGGCAAAGTGGTAACGCCCAGTTTTTCGAGTTTTTCGCCCTGTTCCTGCCCGCGCTCGTCAATTTCCTGGTACCGGCTATTATCATGAACTTCGCAGTGCCTGACATGAACCCGACGTCGGAGACTGCGGTTGTTGAACTCAAGCGCGGCGCCTTTGTAATCTGCGGATTGTTCCTGTGCACCATCGCGACTGCGGTGAGTTTTGAACAGGTGCTTCACCTGCCGCCTTATCTTGGCATGATGACGGGGCTTTCGTACCTGTTCTTCTACAGCTACTACATCAAGCTTACTGCACCCCAGGATCACGAGGACTTCGGTACCTTTAACATTTTCAACAAGGTGGCGCAGGCGGAGTGGGATACGTTGTTCTTTTTCTTCGGCGTCATCTTCTGTGTTGGCGGCCTTGGCTACATCGGGTATCTCGAAATACTGTCAGCCACGCTTTATGACGGCTGGGGTGCGACGGGTGCAAACATTGCGCTTGGGGTCATCTCAGCCATTATTGATAACATCCCCGTCATGTTTGCGATACTAACAATGGATCCGGAGATGGACCTGTTCCAATGGCTCCTGATCACCATGACAACCGGTGTTGGCGGCAGTCTGCTGTCTATCGGTTCAGCGGCGGGCGTGGCCCTGATGGGCCAGGCAAGAGGACTGTATACCTTTTTCTCTCACCTGAAATGGAGTTGGGCGGTGGCACTCGGGTATGTCGCCAGTATTCTGACCCACTTTGTGGTCAATGGTGGATTTGCCTGAGCCAGGGCATCTGTACCGCTTGGCCAGTCGAGCCGCTAGCAGATACTCAGCAGCTTCTCGGTGAATGTTCGATTGGTCTCACGCAGGCTCTGGCTGAGCAACGTGGTAATGCCCATTAGCACCTTGTTCGCCAGTTCTGGTTCTGCTGCGAGCATTTTCTGGAAATCTTCCCGTTTCAGCACAATCAGCGCCAGCTTGTTTTTGGCACGTACCGTGGCAGATCTTGGTGCGCCGTCTATCAGCGACATCTCTCCGACACTGCGACCAGGGCCAAGTTCGGCGATAGTGTGCTTCTTGTTGTCGAACTGTTTGATGACTTCAACTGCGCCTTCGACAATAAAAAACATATAGCCACCGTGGGTGCCTTCCTTGAAGACATAGGCCCCGTCCTCGTAGTCGTAGCGAAACATGTAGCTTTCAAGCTTTGGGTAGTCCGCTACATCGAGAAAACTGAACACTTCGAGCCTGGGCAACAGGCTGGCGATGGGCTGATTCATGGGTGGCATCGTATGTCTGGCAATAGGATAAAGTGTCAAATGGGTGCAGCATCGTCAAGTGGTAACGATTATTTCCGACAGACAACGCTACCTGTGACTTTACTCTCTCGCGTTTGCGGGCGCCGGTCGGAGCGGTATCATGGGCACCGGCGGTACGAGGTTCGGCAGGCAAATGCCCACCACGTAAAGTCTCCACTCATTTAACTGGGCAAACAGGTATGAAGAGCGCACTTAACGTTGCGGTACTGACCATCTCTGATACGCGGACGCTGGCCAATGATACCTCCGGGCAGTTTCTCTGTGATGCGTTAACTGGCGCGGGTCACTCGTTGACAGACAGGAAAATTGTGGTTGATGACCGTTACCTGCTGCGGGCCGCGGTCTCAACCTGGATTGCGGACCCAGGCATCGACGTCGTGATCTCAACCGGCGGCACCGGGTTCACGGGCAGGGACGCAACACCTGAAGCGCTCGCGCCACTGTTTGATGTGGTGATTGAAGGTTTTGGTGAACTGTTTCGCCAGTTGTCGTTTGAAGAAATTGGCAATTCGACCATACAATCGCGAGCGATTGGCGGGATGGCCAACAACACCCTAATCTTTTGCCTCCCCGGTTCGACGGGTGCCTGCCGAACAGGATGGAACAGGATATTGGCAGAACAACTCGACAGTACCCATCGCCCCTGCAATTTTGCTGAGCTGATCCGTACGGGTAGCCACTGATGGCAGACTTGCTTGCTGTGGATGACGTGATTGCGACGCTGCTCGCAGATGCTGTGGCATTACCGGCAACAGAAAGTGTGCCGCTTGGTGCGTGTTATGGCCGGGTACTTGCGAGTGACCTTAAGTCGGCTATCAATGTGCCCCAGGCAGCCAACAGCTCAATGGATGGATATGCCGTAAACACGGCAGGCCTGGTGCGTGGTGTGCGCTTGCCTGTCAGCGACAGGATTGCAGCGGGTCGGGTAGGGGCTCCCCTGCGAACGGGCACTGCTGCGCGGATTTTTACCGGTGCACCTTTGCCAGCAGGGGCTGATGCAGTGGTGATCCAGGAAGACACCACAACACCGGATCACGATTGTGTGATCATCCACGAGGTGCCCCAACCCTTTGAGAACGTGCGACCGGCCGGGCAGGATATCAAGCAGGGATCTGTCATCCTTGAGCGCGGCAGAAGACTTTCCCCGGCAGATGTCGCACTGGCGGCCTCTGTAGGCTTTGCCAGTCTTGAAGTCTATCAGCGCCTGCGGGTTGCCGTGATGTCCACGGGTGACGAACTGGTTGAACCGCCTGGTGAACTGGCTGCGGGGCAAATTTACAATTCAAACCAGTATGCGCTACTTGGACTTGTCCGTGATCTCGGTATGGAAGCGATTGACCTTGGCCTGGTGCCGGACGACCGGGCGGCAACTGAAGCAGCGCTCATGCGTGGTGCCGCCTGTGCAGATTGTGTGATGTCGAGTGGCGGGGTATCTGTTGGTGAAGAAGACCATGTCAAGGCTGCGCTGTCTCAGCTCGGCGAACTGGCGCTCTGGCGCATTGCCATAAAGCCCGGCAAGCCGCTGGCGTTCGGACGTATTGGTGATGTGCCTTTTTTTGGCTTGCCCGGCAATCCGGTTTCAACCTATGTGACCTTCATGATGATCGCACGCCCCTACCTGCTGAAACGACAGGGGGCGACAGATGTCTTGCCAGCGGCACTCTATGCAAACGCGGCTTTTGACATGCCGGCCGGCAGTCGGCGAGAGTATGTGCGGGTGCAGCTTGCTGCCAGTGATACGGGCGAGCTCAGCGTGATCTCGTTTGGCAACCAGGGTTCAGGCGTGATGTCATCTCTTTGCTGGGCGAACGCGCTTGCCGAGGTTGATGTCGGCCAGGAAGTCCGTGCCGGCGACAGGCTCAAAATTTACCTTTTAGGGCAATAGTTTATGGCAATCATGCTCCTTTCAATCTTTGGCTCAATGGTGCTGGGGTGTATCCTCTGGCTTGTCATTGGCGAAAAATTCCCGCCGGGTGATGAGGTGAAGTTTCCTCCCCTCAATAATATTGTTATTTACTCATTGATTCTGGTGCCGTTTGTGTACCTGTTTATCTTTTTTGTTATCGGATAGTTATCGGATAGTTGTTGGATAGTTATGGAACTGCCAGTTGATATCGACGCTGTAAAAGGATTTCTTGCCGTTGAAGAAGGCGAGGCGCTGTTTAGTTCAGCGCTTGATGCATCAAAGCTGGGACCCTGCCTTGAAATTGGCAGCTACTGTGGCAAGTCCACGGTTTACCTGGGCACCGCCTGCCGGCAGGCAGGCGTGACACTATTTGCCGTTGATCATCACCGGGGCTCTGAAGAACATCAACTCGGTGAGGCGTACCACGACCCTGAACTCTATGATCAGTCGGCGGGGCTTATGGATTCGTTTCGGGAGTTTCGCGCGACCATGCGTCTCGCCAAACTGGAAGATACCGTAGTACCGATCGTGGCGTCTTCAATTGCAGCCGCAAGGGACTGGAAGACACCACTCGCCTTTGTATTTATTGATGGTGGGCATAGCCTTGAAGCGGCACAAAACGACTATAACAGCTGGGCGCCGCACATAGTGCCCGGCGGTATCCTCGCAATCCATGACCTGTTTCCCGACCCGGTAGAAGGTGGGCAGGCGCCTATCACTATCTACCGGCAGGCGATTGAGTCAGGTCTATTCGAGGTGCTGCCGGTAGTTCGTACGCTTGGTTTCCTCCGACGCCTCGACGGTTGATTCCTGGCGGAACAGGTGAGCAGCGGGGGTTGCGTCTGACAGCGCGTCCGCAGCGAGAAGCACGGCGCCTGCTGTCCAGGTAGGTTTCTCTTCGGGCCAAAGCGCCTTGTCCCTGACCACGTATCCGGTCCAGTAAGCGCCATCATCATCCCGGTACTGGTGCAGCCAACTGAACAGCTGACTTGCGGTGGGATAATCGCCGGCAGCCAGTAGAGCCATGACATGTTCCCAACATTCAGCGCCAGTGACCGAAGGTTCCTCGGCGCCGCAGCGGCCCTGGTCCGCTCCGATCTCAGCGTGCCCGAGCCGA
>CAYGNA010000203.1:0-2379 GCA_964351065.1 uncultured Pseudomonadales bacterium | reverse complement strand
GCGTGAGCCCAGGTGCTGCCGTGCGACGCTGCCTTTGATCACCCCGGTCAAAACGGGGTAAAACCAGTCCATGGCAAACCGGCTCTTGCTGTCCCAGGTTCTGTCAAAACACTCGGGATGATGCTGGAGTGCGTGCGCCAGGCGGGTCCTGGCAAGTGCCCAGTGCGGCACCTGGATTTCGAGTGTTGTCGCGATATTCAGTGCGCATTCGAGGCTCTTGTAGATACTGCTGCACCCTGTCACGAGTGAATCTTCCCGAATGCCGTGACGCGTATCCTCGCACCAGTAAATCTGTCCGCTTTCGCCCTGCAGCCTGAGAACAAATTCCATTGCTCCCTCGACTACCGGCCACATGGCCTGAAGGAAATTGATATCCGCAGTAACAAGGTAATAATGCCAGACCCCGGTAGCAACGTAGGCGACAAAGTTCGACTCTGCCCGGGTACCGTCTTCAATGATGCCGTCACGGTAAGCGGCGAGCCAACTGCCGTTCTCCTGCTGGTTGTCCCTGAGCCAGTAGTACGCTTGCTGCGCTTCGTCGTGTCTGCCACCAATAGTGAGTCCCATGGCGGACTCAACGTGATCCCATGGATCCATGACTGACCCCTCGAACCAGGGAATGGCGCCGTCAGCCTGTTGCACCCGAGCGATGTAATCCACCGTTGTCTCGAAGTACTCTTGCGGGAAAAATCCCATTGAAACATAAAGCTTTGTCACGAGGTCGTCCTGTCCGTCGTCTTTTCTATCGTCACCGGTGGCGGTTCAGAAGGCCGGGATTTTTTCACAAAATACATGACCACACTCTTGCCCAGCAGCGGATTCAGCAGGCGTTCAAGCGTTGTTGTGATCCAGGGTTTTTTCATCAGATCCCACACCAACATGCGATGATAGGCGCGAACGACTGACGATTCTTCTTCGCCAGCTTCGCGCCAGAATAGACACTTCAGCCACCAATAGGGAACGTGCAGCGCATGTGCCCAGTGTCGTCGGTAATGTACAAAACCCAGATTCTCGATATCCGAGCGCAGGTGTGAGGCATTAAAAATGCGGACGTGGCCGCCTTCGACCTCATGATAGGCGTCTGATAACTGCCAGCAAACCCATTCCGGGAAAAAGCGTGGTACAGACACCCCAAACACCCCGCCGGTCTTGAGTACACGTGCAATCTCGTCGAGGACACTTTGATAGTCTGGAATATGCTCAAGGACCTCGGAGCAGATGATCTTGTCAAAGCTCTCGTCAGCAAAGGGCAGTGACTGGCCATTGGTAACTGCGAGATGCAGGGTTTTCTGGTTGTTCTGCTTATCCTCAAACGCATCGAAACGCTCGGCTGTTGTGGACAGGTCCCTGTGGCTGAGATCCACGCCCCAGGCGCTGACATTTTTCAACAAGTAAGCGGTGATGGAGTGCCGACCCTCGCCGCAGCCAAGGTCGAGGATGCGGTCATTGTCCTCAAGTCCAAGCGTCTCAAAATTGATGGTTTCCATGGACATCAGCGAACCTCCGATTCCCGCACGTGCTGGTACAGTTCGAGCATGGCTTTAGTTGCCACGTGCCAGCTGAATTTCGAAAGGACACGTTCCCGACCGCGCCTGGCGAGATCCTCGCGTTCTGCGGGATTTTCAAAGAGCCGCTCAATTGCTGTTGCAATTGCGGCGGAGTCCCGGACAGGTACGGTAAGCCCAGCGTCACCAACCACCTCTGGCAGTGCGCCGCCATCGGTGCTGATAACAGGCACGCCACAGGCCATTGCTTCTCCCGCAGGAAAGCCAAAACCCTCGTACAGAGAAGGCACGACAACCACGGTTGCTTGCGCATACATATGGACAATTTCCCCGGTTTCGACGCCCGAGACAAATGAAATGTGGCGTGCCACATCAAGTTTGTCGATCAGGTCGCTGGTATCGCCACCTTCCCGGAGTTTGCCGAGCACGGTCAGGCTGATATCCGGGTATTTATCGCGGAGCGCCGCAATGGCGCGTACCAGAAACGGCAGGCCTTTGAGTGGCTGATCTGCACTGGCGGTTGCCATGATCCGCAATGGAATTCTGGGTATTGCCGGCTGCGGGCAGAATGTATCCGTATCGATACCGTTGTAAACGAGGTGGACACGCTTTTCGTCCAGTTCAAAGGCTTCGATGATGTCAGCACGAGAACGTTCGGACACGGTCACGATGTGGCGCAGTTCCCTGGCCACTTTTTTCTGCATGCCAATAAACGAGTGCCACCGTTTGATCAGCAGTCTCGCCTGCCAGGTTTCCGCGTTGGCGAGCGCGAGAGCAAGATCGCTGGTAATCGGATGGTGAATTGTTGTCAGCAGGGGAATGCCCCGACGCTGCAGTGCCAGGGTGCCATAACAGAGTGACTCGTTGTCGTGAA